>JBAXMT010000271.1:0-3272 GCA_037134135.1 Methylococcaceae bacterium
GCTAATTTTGTTTTTGAAGTCATAATGTCATCCTCAATAAATAGTTTGGGTTAGAAGTTTAAAATTTGTTTTTATGCAACAAAACTCATTTCACGGCGGTGATAATACCAGCAAAAGTATTTCCTTACAAGTTTTAACACCTTTTTGGAAAGTTATATATTTCGTTATTTATCAATGATTAAAGTAAGTAACTAAAAATATATGACAGCTTGTCGATAAAAAACAACACCTTTTGAAATTCACGTCATTCTGAAAACACATCAACGCCTTTCGGCGCAACAAATTCAAACAAACTCGCTTCGACAGGTTGATTCACTTTCAAATTTGAAAAATAAATGCGCGTCAATTGTCCAAAATTATCGTTCAACTGCATTCCACTCAACACGCCTTTTTCCAAACCAATCAATACATATTTGAATGTACTGTCTTGGCTTTTCGGGACAAGTTTCACCCATTGCATATTGCCTTCTGAACCTTGCTGCTCGATGTTGTAATTGTCTTCTAACGGCACATCACCACTCAATAATAACGCTGGCGTTGAACCCACCGATTCGTCCAATTTTTTAACCGTTACTTGTTCCAAATCCGTGTCGTAAAACCACACTTTGCCCGATGTTGAAATAATTTGTTGTTGAAAAGGTTTCGTATAATCCCAGCGAAATTTGCCAGGGCGTTGTAAATAAAATAACCCGTGACTGGTTTGAAGCGGATCGCCCGCTTCGTTAATCAACACTTGTTTAAAGTCTGCGGTAATTGATTTTGCCGAACTCAAAAACGTTTTTAATTGTTTTACGGGCGCATCTTCCGCGATGGCAATCAAACTATTTACACTCAACAACGCAGCGATAAGCCAACGCATTTTTTTCATAATTTTGTTCTCGACTAAAAACTAAAAATTTTCGGGTAATTCATCAACCGTTGTCGTATCGTCGCCCATATCTGGCACAAAATAACCGTTGCCACGTCCACTACTTTCAACACTTTCACATGATTTTGCTCGCGGCTCAGAACCTGAAATATAAGGATAACGACGTGATTCAGTGCAGTTATTTTCGATTGCCATTTTGATATTATCGGGCGCAATTAAATTAACGGGTTGCGTTGAAATTTGCTTCATTAGCGATAACCAAACGGGTAATGCGCCAGTCGCGCCAGTTAATCCCATTGGTTTATTATCATCACGCCCAACCCAAACGACAGACAAATAATCGCCTGAATAACCTGCAAACCAACTGTCTTTTGCATCGTTTGTTGTCCCCGATTTTCCAACCAATCCATAATTTTTTGGAAATATATCGTAAGCCTTATGCCCAGTGCCTTCAGTCATTACTTCTTGCAACATTGTATTTACAATATACGTCACCGCTGGATCAATCACTTGCTTAACAACAAATGGGTAACTTTGCAGACGTTCACCTTTTGCTGAAACGACTGCGCGAATCGCTTTTAATCGAGTTAAAAATCCATCGCCTGCCAGTGTTTGGTACATTTGCGTCACATCCATCGGCGTGAGTTGTGCAGAACCCAATAAAAACGATGGAAACGATTCCACTTCGCGGGTTACGCCCATATTTCGCAGTGTTCCAATGACATTATCAACACCAACATCCATTCCAACGCGCACTGTCGCTAAGTTGTACGAATGCGCCAATGCTTGATGCAGACTGACGTTACCATGTTCACGATGATCGTAATTTTTCGGAATCCACGGCTCACTACCTTTGTTCGATACGACGATTTCTGTGTCGCTCACCGACGTAGTAATTGTGTATTTTTTGGGATTTGTTAATGCGGTTAAATAAATGACGGGTTTAATTAACGAACCAATCGGACGCACCGCATCTAAAGCGCGATTAAAACCAGCCGAAATAACTTCGCGTCCACTCGTCAACGCAGCAATTTCACCGCTATCACGTCGTGTTACAACCGCTGCTGCTTCCAAATTATCAGTAGATTTAGGCAATTTTTCGAGTTGTACAAGTTGCGTTTTCACTGTTTGTTCTAAAGTATCTTGAACCCGCGTATCTAGCGTGGTGAAAATACTTAACCCTTCCGATGTTAAATCTTCTTCACGATATTCCTGACTGAGTTGTCGCTTCACTAAATCCATGAAATATGGGTAACGATTTGCCGAACGGCTCACGTTTGCAATGACCCCTAATGGTTTTGCTTTTGCGTCTGTTGCTTGTTTTGCAGTAATGGTTTGAGCTGTCGCCATTTCATCGAGAATCAAATTTCGACGTTGTAATGCTCTTTCTGGTGAACGACGTGGGTCATAATAAGAAGGTCCTCGAACCAATGAAACTAAAGAAACGACTTGATTCAATGGTAAATCTTTCAATGTGCTGTTGAAGTAAAATTCGCTGGCTAATCCAAAACCATGCACTGAACTATTACCGTTTTGACCTAAATAAATTTCGTTCAAATAGGCTTCTAAAATTTCGTCTTTGCTGTAACGATATTCCAAAATCAGTGCCATTAATGCTTCGTTGATTTTGCGCGTCAAACTACGTTCTGAACTAAGATAAAAGTTTTTGACCAATTGCTGTGTAATCGTACTGCCACCTTGAACCATTGCACCTGCTCGAACATTTGTTAGCATTGCACGCGCAATACCACGAAATGACACGCCAAAATGATGATAAAAATCGCGGTCTTCCGATGCTAACAAAGCGTTAATCAACGCAGGCGGGGCTTCTTGCAATTTAATTAACACGCGATCTTCTTTTATACGCGGATATAAACTGCCAATTTGCACTGGATCCATTCGCAATAACGCGACTTCGGTGCCTTGCTTGCCTAAATCAACAATGCCACTCACGGTGGATTCATTAAACGTTAAACGCACTAAACTACTTTCTTGCGGAGCATCCCAAAAGTTAAATGGGTGCGTTTTAACCGTAATTTGAGAACCTTTTTTAACGTAAGTACCTTCAGCAGATAAATTACTATCTTGACGGTAATAAAGTGTTTTCAACAAATTTTCAAACTGCCCAGCATTCATGCCGAAACCCGCGTAAAGCTCAACGGGACTTGCATAAACTCTTGCAGGAATTGCCCAACGTTTGCCTTCAAATTGTTTGCGAACGTTGTAATCCAGTACACCTAAATAACCAAATAATAAAAAACCACCCACGCCTAAAGCAACCATTAAAAGGCTACTAAACCAAGGGAATGAAAAGGATTTTTTTTTGTTTCTGCGTTGACGCGAAGGCGGTTGATCGTAACGAGAACCCGTATTTTTTCTTCTTTCTGCCATGATGACCATTGTT
>JBAXMT010000272.1:0-3262 GCA_037134135.1 Methylococcaceae bacterium
TTCAATTCAATTCAATTCAATTCAATTCAATTCAAATAATCTGGAAGTTATTTTTGACTGTGTCCTTAGTAATGAACCCCTTTTCTGTCTGAACTCGATTTATGTAACATCTACAAGATACTTACGCACTCGATAACGCAATGTTTCGCGTGTTGTTCCAAGCATTCTTGCAGCTGCGGCTAAATTTTGTCCTGAACGCTCAAGCGCGGTTTCAATAATAAACTTATCCATGTCATCTAAAGCCATCGAGCCATCAAGCGGCAAATGAATCTGATTGTGATCAATACTTATTTTTTGACTTGTTCCTAATTGTAACCATTGCTCAGGAAATTCATTGTTATCAGCAAATAAAACACAACGCTCAATAACATTACGCAATTCACGCACATTGCCACGCCAATCGTGATTTTTGAGTTTTTTCCAAACATCAGGGGAAATTTGTTTAACTTGTTGCCCTGCTTTGGCATTGTATTCAGCGACAAATAGCGGTACGAGTTCATCTAAATCTTCAACCATTTCACGCAACGATGGTAAATTTACACGAAACACGTTTAACCGATGATACAAATCGGCGCGAAACGTTCCTTCTTTTACCATTACTTCTAAATCCCGATTGCTTGCGGCAATAAGTTGAACATCGACTGTAATTTCTTTTTCACCACCTAAACGACGCACTTTTTGGTCTTCAATTACTTTTAATAATTTCGCTTGTAACTCTAGCGGCATTTCGCCTAATTCATCCATAAAAAGCGTGCCACCATCAGCTTGTTCAAGCAAGCCTCGGTGACGACCTACTGCACCTGTGAATGCTCCTGCTTCGTGTCCAAAAAGTTCAGATTCTAAAATTTCTCGTGGCAAAGCAGCACAATTTACTTCAACCATCGGTTGCGTAGCGCGTGAACCGCCATAATGCAAAATTTTTGCAATCAACCCTTTTCCCGTACCTGTTTCACCGCCAATGATTAAGGTGCTAAATGGAACTTGAGTGAGTTTGGTTAGAAGTTTTCTAACCTGTTGCGCTTTTTCGCTATGACCTACAAACGCATCGGGAGAATATCGACGATGTTCTTGCAACGATTGCTGCATGACTCGCCGTGACATTGACGCGCTGCGTGATGCACTGGCAATGACTAAATCTAAACGGTCTAAATCGCACGGTTTTTCTAAAAAGTCATAAGCACCCAAACGTAACGCGCGGACTGAATCAGGTACATTGCCAAATCCCGTTAAAAATAACCATTCCGTACTACCAACGTATTTTTTTATCGACTCCATAAAGTCGAGCGCGTTGCCATCAGGTAAATTCATATCTGACAAAATCAATAGTGGGTCGATGGTTTTGGAAATAAGCAATTCTCGCGCTTCTTTGAGCGTTGATACCAAAACAATTTCCCAACCCATTTTTCGATAATGGCGCGAAAGCTCTGAGCCTAATAATTTTTCATCTTCAATTATTAACAAGGTTTGAATCATTTTTATCTCTTCAAGTGTGGAAAAATTATGCTAACAACTGCACCATTATCATTGCTTAACTTCAAAACACCGTGATTATTTTTCACAAACCTCTGCACCATAGATAGACCTAAACCTGTACCATTTTCACGACTAGTGCGAAATGGACGAATTCCGTAATCAAGCCATTCTTGCGCGAAACCCTGTCCATTATCACGCACTTGAATTTGCAAACCGTCTGTGGTTTTTTGGGCTAAAATTAAAACTTCTCCCGATTTACTTTCTAAGGCTTGTGCAGCATTTAAAATTAAATTGAGCAACACTTGCCTCAAACCGCTTTCAGGCACATAAACTTGCAAATTTTTCGACGTTTCAAAATTCAAATCGATATTTTCAGGAATTTGATAACGCACCAATGTCACCAAATTGGCAATCAAAACAGTTAAATCAAATTTGCTTGGCGTTTCAGGAGTATGTTTGCTTGCGCCGAGCATTTCGTTTAGCAAACGTGCCAACCGTTTTAATTCACTGTCAATTAACGCAAGCCGTTCTTGTTGGTCTTCGTCTTCAATTTCACGGCGTAGATTTGAAAATGCCATTTGAATTCCCGCGAGCGGATTGCGAATTTCGTGTGCAAGTTCGGCGGAAACTTCACCTACTGCTGCAAGGCGTTCTGCGCGCGCTAAACTTTGTTGTTGTTCAAGTAATGCTTGTGTTGCAAGTCGCACTTCGCGTTTTAATGATTGTGCATATTCACGTTTAGTTTCTTCAAGTTCGCCTAAATGATTCACTAATTCGTTGTAACTGCTAAAAACGGGCAATAATAATAAATCAATATGTTTTGTGGCAATTGGCGTGTAATTTTCGTCAGTAATGCGTTCAAGCACCTGCCGTAAATCATTCAATGGATGCAAAATTCGCCGTTTTAAAAATAAAATTGCGCCTGTAAAAATTGTGCAAAACATTAACAACGCAACATATAACTCAGACTCGGTATCCATATTAATGTCTTCTAGCATTTGTTCACGTTGCATTGTTTCATTATTCAAAATTTCACTCATTGATTTAAGAACTAGAATCAAATTTTGTTGTTGTTGTTCTTTATCAATATTTTGGCTCTGAGATAACAATAAACGGACATTTTCCAGATGTTCTCGGGTGCCATTTGAAAGATAATCACGATCAGACATTAAACCATCAATTTCAGCGAGTAACGTTTCTAAAAGTTTTGGGGAAGAATTAGTGATTTTATCAGATAATCTTTGAATAACGGCTTGTTGAAAATCGACAGATACGTTTTGAATACGATGAGAGTAATTTACATATGAAATGGCATTATTAAAATGATGATGCGTTCGCCAAATCATACCCACTAAAATACCCAGTGCTAGAAATAATAGTCCAAGAAATGCTAGACCGCGTAATTTTGCGAGGTTATAGAAAATAGGCGACATATTAAATTTTCATTTCAAAAATGTTTGCTTAGGTAAATGTGGTCTACAAGCTCTTTAAACCATTTTGGTCTTTTAAACAAAATCCATATTAGGAAAAAAGCGGTAACTGGAATGGGTCCTATATCAATGAAAATTAAAATGACTAAGACTAAAAAACATTCAAACTTAGTTAAGTAATAGCCTTCTTTATTCATGTAAAAAACCTAACGATTATTCAGTAATTTAGGTATCCACATTTGGTAAATGCTTAATAAAATCTGCATACCCATTGAAATTCCCATCAACGTGCCACTTGCAATGACAACATACGCAAATTCAGGAATCGTTTTTGTGATAAACCACGACAACACATCAAG
>JBAXMT010000273.1:0-3245 GCA_037134135.1 Methylococcaceae bacterium
GGATTGATGAAATTTGGTGTACCGTTTTATGTGACGCAGTTAGGTATGGATGTTGACCCGTTTCAACTACACATCTACGCATCGTTGGCAGAAAAAGAACGCTCGTTAATTTCACAACGTACCAAGGCGGCATTATCAGCTAAACGTGCGCGTGGTGAATCATTGGGGAATTTGAAAACATTGACGGTAGAAAACAGACAGAAAGCGATTGATACCACTAAAGCTAATGCACTGATACGGAATGCGAAGTATGAAAAAGTGGTGATGGATTATTACCGTCAGGGTGATACTTGTTACAAGATTGCTCAAACTCTAACTGCATTGGGATTACCTACACCGAACGGTAGTCAACAATGGCAAGCGTTACAAGTGAAGCGGGTGATTGAGAGATTAAGTTTATGAAACAATACTTTTTATATCAATTACGCTATAATTTAAAAATGTAAATACATATAAGAGAGTAAGCGTAAATGAGTAAAATTATTGCAATCTTAAATCAAAAAGGTGGTGCAGGGAAAACGACACTTGCAACTAATCTTGCTCGTGCTTTGCAGCTTAATGGTTCGCAAGTTTTATTAGTTGATTCCGATCCTCAAGGCAGTTCAAGAGACTGGAACGCAGCAAGTGATGCTGGGTTATTGCCAGTAGTCGGATTAGATAGATCAACGTTAGCGAAGGACATTCAAGCACTTACTGAAAATCGTGATTTTTTGATTATTGATGGTGCGCCACAAATTGCTGAGTTAGCTGTTGCAGCTATCAAATGTGCAGATGTCATTCTTATCCCAGTTCAACCATCGCCTTACGATATTTGGGCTTGTGACGATTTAGTAGAAATCATTAAAGCTCGTCAAGAAGTTACCAATGGAAAACCCAAGGCTGCTTTTGTTATTTCACGAGTAATCAAAAATACAAAATTAAGTAAAGAAATTGGCGAAGCATTAGAAGGCTATGGTCTTCCAGTTTTCAAAAGTTTCACTTCACAACGTGTTATTTATCCCCAAAGCGCATCGATTGGCTCAACGGTTTTAGATGTTGAAACAGCCACCGAAGCTGCGACAGAAATAAAAGCAATCATGCAAGAGTTAAAGGAGTTTTTATAATGACATTACAAGCTGGGAAACCTTCCAACAAAAGTCAGAAAGAATTGGCAATTGAATCGGTACAAGAAATTGCAGAACATCAAGAAAAAGAAAAGACCCAGCGATTTAATGTTGATATACCAGTTTCATTACATCGCGATATAAAGATTCAAGCAGTTAAGGAGGGGATAACTTTAAATGTGCTTGCTGCTAGATTATTTAACGATTATTTGAGTAAAGTTTCAAATAATTAAAATATCATTTGATAAAAATAACATTCGATGAACATCGTTGGTAATGGGCGGAATTGATGACAATGTTTGATTTTAGTGACACTGAACAAAATAACAATATGAATGTTATTCTTGAAGTCATAGAAAATCCCAATGCACCAATTTCAACATTGAAAGCCATTTTAGAAAAAACAACATCCCAAAATATCGCCGAACATATAAAGTCAAAAATTATGCACGCAGTTGATGTCGCAATACAAAAAAGAAATTCAGTTGAAATTATCGCTTTTGATTTTGGTGATGGAAAAGGTGCTGTTCCTGCTCATCGTCACATAAATCCAGACAGCAGTCTTGGCGGTTGGGTTGCTGATACAGCTTCAGTTGATAGTTCAGTATATGTTGGGGAAAACGTTGTAGTTTATGGGCTTGCTAGAGTATTTGAAGAATCAAAACTTAGTGACAATGTCCGTGTTTTTGGTAAAGCACAAATTTTTGGTAGTTCGTGTATTTCTGATAATGCCAGCGTTGGAGATAACGCAAAAATCTATGGTGAAACTCATGTAGGTGGGAATGCTTGCATTCAGGGTTATCTCGAATTATGTAAAAATTCAAAATCAGCTTATTTCCAAAATTATCAATCTGTGGATTCAACAGCTGAAAAAACTACCCCTAAAGCAGATGCACAAAAACTAATTAGCAAGGAAAAAAATAAAGACGAAAACATAAAAAAAACTACGATAAGTTTTGACTTTGCTAATGATAAAGAAAAAATGTTAAAAGCAGCAAAAAATCCAAAGACTTCACCAGATATTTTAGATTCTTTAGTTAAAAATTCGAGTATTGTTATTCGTACAGCTGCTATAAACAATCCTAACATTCGTCCTTCAACTTTGGAAGATATAGCTACAAAAACACAAGGTGACAGTATTATTTTTGCGATTGCAACAAACACAAAAGCATCCACCGAGAGTTTAGCTATTCTTTTAAGAAGAGAAATATCCCGTAACACTCTAGCTAGAAACCCTAATACACCAATTCAACTTTTAATAGCCTTAGCTGAATCAGATTGTAGCAGTGTTTTTTATAATCCAAATTTACCTTTTGAAACATTAGAATTTTTAGCACAAAAAGATAATCATTATGCTATGTCTGCTTTAGCATGGCATCCAAATACAACTTTTGAAACACTAAACGTATTAGCAGAAAAAGGGAATAATGTTGCTATGTCTGCTTTAGCACGGCATCCAAATACACCCTTTGAAACATTGAAAATTTTAGCTGAGAAAGGAGAGCAATATGCAATATCGACTTTGACACGAAACTCACATACCCCCTTAAATTTATTGGAATCTCTAATTCAAAGATACAACAACAACTGTTTAGCTTCTTTTTTAGCAAAAAATAGCCAGATTTCTATTGATACTTTAATGTGTTTGGCTGCGAGATACACAACACATCATGAAGTTCGTATATCTATAGCTAACAATAAAAACGCCACATCAGAAATTTTAGATTTACTTATCTACAACCCAAATGGTGAAAAATATAAAACAGGAAAATTATGTTTATCGATAGCTAAACACCCTAATACATCGGCTGAATTGTTGGGTTTTTTATCTCAAAGTAAGGATGCCGAGGTTGTTAAAGCCGTAGTCAATAATCCTACAAACAAATCAACAACAGGCTTCAAAATCCCCCCACCTCCCGAACCGCTCCAATTCAACACCGAGCGAATTTCCGAAATCAAAACCGAATCCAAAAAACTATCTGCCATGTTGAATACGATTTATGAGCAAGATAATCTGCCACCTGAAGCCCCTAAAATAAATAATTCTTCCGTGCTTAATTTAGACGATACACATTTAGACATCGTCAAAATTTTAGCTACCCGTCCAGAATGGGAACGTGATGAATTACAAACCATGATGAA
>JBAXMT010000274.1:0-3238 GCA_037134135.1 Methylococcaceae bacterium
TATTCAAAATATATTTATGCGGCTTTAGTTAGAAGCCAGTTAAGTGAATTAGGTTGGTATCGAAATAATACGCTATTCAGTAAAACACCTATTCCGTATAAAAACCTGATTGATATTTGTAGACAGTTATGCGACGCAGAATTTTCAAATAGTAAAAATGTTGAAATTCTTCAACAAAAGATTTGGTTAACTCATTCTGTTGCATCTGATGCAGTTTATCAGTGGAGAATTGCAAATGAATCAGGCGGGGAATAATTTGGTGGGTGAAGTGGCGGAGTTGAACAATGATTAAGTTTTTTTGTGAAACTAGAAAATTTGTTGACGCTATTTTAGGAGGCAGTCGTGGCTATTATTGATCTTTTTTCAAAAAGACAAAAACGACTAAGAGGCGAATATCCTGACGTTTATGTTTATGACGAATTACCACGGGCTTTTAGGGTTCAAGTTATTCATATTATCAAAGGAGCAATTGGCAGTAGTTGCAATTCAAATAAAATTTATCAGGTTATTCACGACATTCTTTGTCAAGAATATGGCGAGTTTCGATTATCCGATGATCGATTTTGTTCAATCGATGAATCAATTCTTAATGAGTTTTTTCTCAATGAAAAATCTGTGGAAAAATGCCTTGATGTTATAGAGATTGCTTTCAGGCTTATAGATAGGATTATTGGTGATGGCTTCAAGAATTATAATCAAGAGTATGTTAAGGACGAATACAAAATAACAATTCTGCCTAATGAAGCAATATCGGATTTAAACACAAGATTCAAAGAACATGGTATTGGTTTTCAATTTGAATCGTCTGAAATAATCTGCGTTGATTCAGAATTTATACATTCGGAAGTTGTAAAACCCACGCTTTTGATTCTGCGAGGTGAACAATACGCGGGGGCTAATGACGAATTTTTAAACGCGCATGAACATTATCGTCATGGTTTATATAAAGAATGCCTTAATGATTGTCTAAAATCATTTGAAAGTACCATGCGCGTGATTTGCAATAGTCGAGGCTGGTCAGTTCCTAGTAATGCAACAGCATCAAAATTGATTACTACCTGTTTTGACAATGGTTTATTACAGCCATTTTTTGATTCACAAATAAATTCAGTTAAATCATTACTTGAAAGTGGTGTGCCGACAATCAGAAATAAACTCGGTGGTCATGGACAAGGTGAAAGTCCTGTTGTTGTGTCGGAACATTTAGCGCGTTATGCGTTACATTTGACTGCAACAACGATTCTTTTGTTGGCAGAAGCCGATGCAAATACCACTGTGGAAAATAACTAAAATGATTACTTCATTCAAAACAGAAAAATTGGGTATTGGATTCGATTTTGATATTACGCTAGAGCCTGACAAAAGCATCTATTGTTTCATTGCTAAAAACGGAATTGGTAAAACGCAGTTACTTGAGAATATGGCGAAGTCGTTAATTTATACTCACGTTATGCTTACAAACGACACATACAGTGGCGAAGAACTGCAATACGCAAACTTATTTTTCAAAACATCTGTTAATGAAAAGCTAAAAGCAACACTTTTAAAATTGCCGCCAGTTGTTGAGATGAATAGCATTCAAATCAAAAATAGTCGGGCAGATATTTTAGGAGCTGTGGATTTTAATCATCACGACGAAATTCTACGCAGTTCTGTTGTTTGCGATAAACCGATTGTGTTTATCGGTGCAAAAAATCGCGGATTTGTTAAAAACATCGACACCAATAACATCAAAATTCTGTCAAGCAATGAGAATCGTTTTATTGATAGTTTTGAACGAACGCTTTGCTACATCAACGGCGACGGTTTAGAACATCAAGAAATTGCCGACTGGTTTGCATCGCGTCTTATTATCAATCCGAATTTTGTGGATAGTAGCGAGAACCGTGCAAATGAAGCGGTTGCAGTGCTTGAATTGATAGATCGCCTTGAACCGAGTTTGAATTTGGTCACAAAAGACAACGAGGGGAAGAACAATTTAAAACTGAAATTTCATAACGGCAGCCTGCTAATTAACAACATTCCGTTAGACAAACTTTCAACAGGTTACGTTTCAATTATCAAAATTTTTCAAGAAATTATTGCGGGTTATAGCGGTTGGACAAGTGACATTGAATTAAATAATGTCGAGGGAATTGTTTTTATTGATGAATTAGAACCTCATTTGCACATTAGCTGGCAAACCAAAATTATAAAAGTGTTGCGCGAGTTTTTTCCGAAAACGACGTTTTATATTTCAACACATTCACCGCTGGTTTTATCGGGTTTGAAAAGTGGCGAAGGTTACGAATTAGAACGTGATGGTGAAATGGTCAAAGCCAAGCCAATTGCCAACATTGAAAATTATTTTTTGAATGACATTGTGAAAGAATTTTTTGGCGTTGATTTGAACAAAGAAAAAATTGCCACTGTTGATAAAGAAAAACAACGGCAAGCTAAAAAACGGATGTTGGCTTTGTTGGATTCTTTGCAAGACGAGGCGGTCAATGAATTATCTGATTGATAGTTGTTTGCTAATTGATGCCTACGATAGAAAACTTCCAGAAGCGCAGGCACGTTTGAAAACGATTTTTGCAGAGGATGACAACGAAATTTTTATCAACCGTTTGGCACTGCTTGAAACGTTACGCGGCATTCGTTGGGTCGATACGAAAAAATTTGCTGAATTAAAAAGTACGCTCGAAGACTTTACTGTCGTGGATATTGATCAAGACATTTACGATAGTGCGATTTCTTTTTCGAGATTTTGCCGTTCACAAGGCACCACGTTGAAAGGTGGCTGCGAAGCTATCGACTATTTGCATTTTCTGACGGCGAAATACTACGGTTTTGAAATTTTAACCAGTGATGGTGATATGGTAGCGTTAGAAAAACATTATCCCGCATGGTTTGAAAAGACTGGTAAATAATATGCAAGCATGAACGGTGTAGTAAATTTGTCACGGAGTTGCGATGTTACTCGCGTTGAATGTAGTCGTGGTGTAGTAGGTTTTGATTGGGCGAGAATCGCAACGTGTTGATTTTATTGATTTCGTGTGATGAGCTTCTTACTTTTAATGCGATGGTCGTGCGTTCGAATCGCACACGACCCACCAAATACATCAAGCCCTGTAGCGGTTTTCGCTTACAGGGCTTTTTTGTGCGTGTAGCCAATTTGTACCCAGTTTTGAATTCCCCGCGTAGTCGCTAAGGATTCGGTCAAAAATAACTTCCCGATTCGGTCATTTTGCTCCCATGG
>JBAXMT010000275.1:0-3235 GCA_037134135.1 Methylococcaceae bacterium
CGGTCATATTTTTATTTGATGATTAAACTGTTGTTGACGGCTTTGACACCTTTGATTGTGCGAGCTAATTGAACGGCGCGATCGACTTCTTTTTGGCTGTCGATAAAGCCACTCAATTGCACGGTGCCTTTATAACTTTTCACGTTAATATCGAGCATTTTCAAAAGTGAATCGCCTAAAAAGGTGGATTTTATTTTGGTGGTTAAAACGGTATCGTCCAGATATTCACCGGTGCTTTCATGCTTGGCATTATTCGCACAGCTTGCCATCGCGCTCAATAGAAACGCACTTAGCAAAAGACGATTGAGAAACTTTAGTGTGGTCATAATGGATTCAGGCGGAAGGTTCAAAATGGGGCATATCATAACGTTTTAGCAGAATACAGGCTATAAACACGGGATAATCAAAAATAATAAACTTTCACAAAACATCCAAGTTTGTTGCTTTAATCATTTACACTGTCACCTCAATAATTGAATTTTTAGAGGGTTATGCAATGTCAAAAGAAAATCCCGTTGTTTTAATATATAAAAGAACTCATACAGGCGACCCAGACCAAGGAGGAATCTTTGGTGTAAATGGTTGCATGGGACGTGTAAGAAGTTGGGAGTTTGATGCAGTTATCGGTATCGGTGGAAAAAACCCAGATAAAGGTGATGAAGATATTGCTAACAGAATAAACTACGTTGGACTTGGTGCAAAACCGTATTCAATCAATTCCAAAAACGGTCATCCCTATGTAATTTTTGACAAATTTATCCTGTTTGATGACAAAGGTGATGTTGTTTTTAAAGAGGATGTTGTTAACAGCGAATTATTCGAATACCTATATAGGAAAAATGTTCGGGTTGTAAAGCTAGACAAGACCAGCCAATACTGGGGCGAAGTCAAAGAAATTTTAAAACTGGCTGAAAATGCACCTCCATCAAGTGGCTATGAAAATTTGGGTGAAACTGACGAGACACCCTTAGAACAAGAACCAGCATCAACTGAAGAAACCCACACAACAAACAACAAAGTTAAAGGATGTTGCGGATGAAAATAATTTTAAGCAGAAAAGGCTTTGATGCTAGTAATGGCGGTATGCCAAGCCCAATTTTTCCTGATGGAACAATGGTTTCTCTTCCAATTCCAACAAACACAGTTTCTCGTTCGGCAACACAGATAAAGGATTTGCACGTCAATAGATACGATATAGCTAAGGTTATTTCTGATTTGAGCAAGAACCGTTTAACGGCTGAACAATATGTGCATCTCGACCCAGACATCAATTATGAAATGTTGGCGAGCAGACCAACAGATTGGGCTGGTGCATTTGGTCAAGTAGGTGCGGCTCAAGGACATTTATCAAATCATGGCGTTGATAAAGGTGATTTATTTATCTATTTCGGCTGGTTTAAAGAAGTCGAACAGCATAATGACGTTTGGCAATTTAAAAAGAATGCCCCTGATTTACATGTTATTTACGGCTGGCTATTTGTTGATGACGTAATCACGGTTGGCGATAAAGTGAATGCGTTGCAGCAATTCCCTTGGTTGGAATATCACCCTCATTTGTTAGGTGACTACAATGAAAACAACACGATGTATATCGGTAGTCAAAAACTCCCCAGTAAAATTAACAAAGATAAATGCGGTTACGGTGTATTCAACAATGTCAGTGAAATTCAAACATTAACCGATATAAGACAAAACAACCGTACCGTTTGGAAATTACCGATTTGTTTTTATCCCAGTGAAGGAAAGCCAGCATTAACTTATCACCCTGACAAAAAACGCTGGAAAGTTGAAAATGATGAATGGGCGATATTAAATTCTGTAGCAAAAGGGCAAGAGTTCATTTTGGATGCTGAACACTATCCTGGCATTAACGAATGGTTGACTAAATTGTTTTAAAACATTTTATTTTTGGAGAAAATCATGGCAACAGCAGTTGTATTTAATTGTCCTCATTGTGGACAAGCGCAAACAGTTCAATCTAGTAGTGGATATGACCACAGAGTATTGGCTTGTACTGTCTGTAGAAAAAGAGCAAAAGTTGAAACAGCAGCAGGCAGACTAAAGAAAGTAGAAAAGGTTTAGATTTTTATGAAGAAGCTGTGCGTTTAGCAATTAAAAAACGCACAACTTCTATTTCTGACATCTTCTTTCCCTTACTTTTTATGAAATTTTAAAATGCTCGAAGATTACAGCAAAAACAAAGCAGGCATCGGCTATTTTCTGCCGCTAGAAATTGAAAAATATCACGTTAAAAACTGGACGTTGCATTTTCAAACTTACAAAGAATTTGGGATGGATATTCAGCATTTCGATTGGTGGCAAAACAGCTTGGCTGAATTTTTAGTTGACGCGCTGAGATTAGAGCTTGATGCCGATACGCTTAACGATTTTAAGCTCCGATACACGGGCATTCCAAGATTTCGGGTTGAGTTAATTCGAGAAATTTACAACGTGTATCACGGTGGCAATTTCACAGCAGAAATGAAAAATGAAATTGTCCGATATTTTGATGGCAACCAAATCAAAACCGTTTTTGATGACCATGAAACGTATTCACACGACGACAAAGACGTGGTGCAATTTATCTTGAATTTGTCTGAAAGTGCTTATTAACTACAAAATTTGTTTCACTGAATCACAACGTGTCATTTACGACATAGTGCAATGCTATACTTTCCATTGTTATTGATTCCAAATTTTTAGAGAGTTTAAATGTTTCGTCATTTCCCCCCCCAACAAAATCTTCACCCTCATAACTGCCGCGATTATTACATTGCCGCTTTTACATTTTTTTGCGTGGCGGTGTGTTTAATTACCGATGCCGATGCCAGTTTAGAAAAACAAAACGCTTTAGGCGTAAGCGGTTGGGTCTTTTTAATCGGCTGGTTGCTCGGCGAAAACAAAGAAATCCGCGTCCAAGTGTTAATTGCGGTGTTGTTTGCCACGGTCGGTGAACATTTCGCGTCACCGTTTATGGGCGGCTACACTTACCGCTTTCACAATGTTCCGGCTTATGTTCCAGCGGGTCACGGCATGGTTTATTTAACCGCAGTGGCATTGGGACGTTCCGGTTTATTTGTGCGTTATGCGCGGCAAATTGCTTATTTTGTGGTGGCAGTGTGTGGCGCGTGGTCGTTGTGGGGAATTACGTTTGCCACACAAGGCGATTTTGTTGGTGCGTTATTATTTGTAATTTTTCTATTTTATTTATTTAAAGGGCGTTCGCCGTTGGTTT
>JBAXMT010000276.1:0-3209 GCA_037134135.1 Methylococcaceae bacterium
CAAGATTCTAAGTAAGGGTTATCATGTACAATCGTGTTATGTTCCGAAAATTAAAATTTGTTGAGTTTATGTTTAAAAAATACTTTGTTCTTAGTTTGTTGGTAATTGTGACTGCGTTAATTATTGTAACTACCCAATGGTTTCCTATCATTAAAAAGCATGCGCGTGAAATTCCACCCACAACAGTTTTTAGTAACGCTGATAACGCAAATATCGAAAAACCGTGTACGGATGAGCGTATTGAATGGCGTGATGCACAAGAAATTGAAGGCGTAAAAATTTCTGCATCACCTGCATGTGATCCTGATAATCCTTACACAATTGCGACTGCTGTCAAAGGAACTAATAACGTGTCGATGATGACGCTAATGCAAAGTAATCTTGCACAAGATGCTATTACGATGGGCGAAGATTTCGACAAAGACGGCGATCCTGACGAAATCCACATCAAATTAGAAGTTGTTGAATTAAATGGTTTTAGCCCTGATGGCGATTATTTAATGAATACTTATAATATCGCACCAGGTTTGCAGCCTTCTTTGTGGGTATTTGCACCAAAAATGCAGGGCATGGCAGTGAAAAATTTTAATTCGCGTGTTGCTCATCCATTATTGCGTGCGCCATCCCCCGTTATTCGTGTTGAACAAGGCGACAAAGTTTTTATCACGCTAGAAAACACGCATTATTTGCCACACACGATTCATTTACATGGTGTTGATCATCCGTTTTTGACTGCGGCAGGTCATGATAATGATGGCATGGAAGAACACGCCGTTTTTCCAGGTAAGCAGCACACTTACGAAATTCAACCACGTCATGCAGGAACGATGCTCTATCATTGCCACGTTCAAACGGCTCAACATTTCATGATGGGTTTGAACGGAATGTTTATTGTTGAAGAAAATGCACCAAATAATTGGGTGCAAACATTTAATATCGGGGCAGGGCAGGTGCGTCATTCTGCTGTGAATGTTAAGAAAAATTATGATCAAGAATACGATTTACATTATCAGTCGATAGATAAAGAACTCGCCAAAATTCCTCAAGAAGCCAACGATCCGCGTTTAATTAGTCAAAAAATGAGTCGTGATTACAATATAACGACATCCAATGAGAATTATTTTTTACTTAATGGACATTCGTTTCCTTACACCTTGCGTGATGCAATGATCATTGTGAATGAAAATGAACGTGTAAAAATACACGCAGCTAATTTACAACGTTCGCCAATTGCAGTGCATTTTCATGGGCATAAAGCCACAATCACTGCTTACGACGGCGTTGATGCACCGCAAGGTTTGCAATTAACTCGTGATGTTTTTGATATTTCGCCTGCACAACGTTTAGATTTGTCACTTAATACAAAAAATGACGGTTTAAATAGTTACGGCGCGGGGCTGTGGATGTTCCATGATCATGTTCCGACAGGAACTACAACAGATGGTATGGAGCCAGGTGGAAATATCACCCTTTTGGCGTATAAGTCATTTTTAGACGCTCAAGGAATGCCAAAAATGCACGATGAACTTTTTAATGATGTCTTTAACAAAGAATACTATGCAAAACAACGACCGCTTTGGGCGAATGGTGATTGGGCAAATTTTTTCGGTGATGCTGGAAAAGTTACACCAAATTATAGTGAGTTGATTGCATTTTGTGCGGTGATTGGTTTGTTAATTGGCGCATTTATTTTGATGTTGTACATTCATTTACAAAATAAAATTCATGAAAAAAAATAAATTTTTAATCACGCTTTTGTTTACGATTTCACAAGCAAGTTTTGCGACGATGCAAATGGACGAAAAAGGCATGGTGATGAATGCAAATCCCGATAATTTGCCAAAAGATTGCCCACAAATTTCTGAAACAGTGGATTTAACGATTCATGCGGGGCATAAATATGCAACGAAATTTAATGGCAAAATGTTTGCGTTTGATCAACAACAATGGGATGTGAAACCGTGCGCTAAAATAAATATTACTTTTATCAATGATGATCAAATCCGCCATCAATTTATGATTCATGGTTTGCCTGGTTATTTATATCCTGATGGAATGTTGCACTTAGAACTTTATGGCGAAGGCGAATTGCACGCAAGTTTGATTATGCCCAGTCAAAAAAAGACATATTTGGTGCATTGTGAGTTAGCGCAACATGCTGAAAAGGGTATGAAAGCACAGTTAAAAGTAGGAGGTGGCGATGGTGATTTATCAAGTATTCCAGAAATTAGCACACCGATAAAAGAAGACATTTATCTATTTGATTGGGGCGTATTTAAAGTAGGGGGAATTGTTATTTTATTTGCCATTTCGGTGATTACAATTGGTGGACGTAGGCTGTTATTGCACCATTTTAATTTGCGTAAATGAACAATTTTTTTTATTTGATTTTGTGTATAAAAAGATTGTGTGTCATTTAGAAAATTATTTAGAGCATTGTTGTTGACAACAAAGAATGAACTGGTAGACTTGCAACCGCTAAATGGAGTTGCGACAATTTGACGCAGATAGCGTTCAAATTGTGCAGAAATGGATGTTGAAAACATTGACTCCCGAAAAATCGGGGATTTAGTAATTTTAGGAGGTAGAAATGGCAGCTACAACTGAATCAGTGAAAGCTGATGCTGCGGAAGCACCGCTTTTAAACAAAAAAAATATGTTCGCAGGCGCAGCACTTTATATCGTGTTTTACGCGTGGGTTCGTTGGTATGAAGGTGTCTACGGCTGGTCAGCTGGTTTAGACTCATTCGCACCTGAATTTGAAACATACTGGATGAACTTCATGTACATCGAGATGGTTCTTGAAGTTATAACTGCATCTGTATTGTGGGGTTATATCTGGAAAACTCGTGACCGTAAAGTGATGTCAATCACTCCACGTGAAGAATTAAGAAGACATTTCACACATTGGATTTGGTTGGTAATGTATGCTATCGCAGTTTACTACGGCGCATCTTACTTCACTGAACAAGATGGTACATGGCACCAAACAATCGTTCGTGATACCGACTTTACTCCAAGTCACATCATTGAATTTTACTTGAGCTACCCAATCTATATTATTACTGGTGTTTCTGCGTTCTTATATGCAAAAACAAGATTGCCAACCTACCAACAAGGTTTGTCTTTACAGTACATGGTATCAGTTATCGGTCCTTTCATGATTCTTCCAAACGTAGGTTTGAATGAATGGGGTCACACTTTCTGGT
>JBAXMT010000277.1:0-3208 GCA_037134135.1 Methylococcaceae bacterium
GCAACAGGTTCAAACGATTTTTCTTCTTCCAAAAACGCCGCAAAATTATAAAAACGGTCAGGGTCTAACAATCGTAAACGGGCAAAATGACTTTCTTTTCCGAGTTGTTCTGGTGTTGCGGTAAGCAAAATTAAACTGGGCGAAATTTGTCCTAATTGTTCCACAAACAAATAATCGCTACTTGGTGCAGTTTGCGACCATTCTAAATGATGGGCTTCATCAACAATCACCATATCCCAACCCGCGTCTAATGCTTGTTCTTGGCGGTTTGAATAATTTGAAAAAAACGATTGGCTGCACAAAATCAACTGTTCAGACAAAAATGGATTCGCTTGATTGTATAAATCGGCTTCGTCTTCTTCCATGCCGTCATCGCCGATTTCGCTCAAACAACGCATTTCATCAAAAATGCTGAATTTCAAATTAAAGCGGCGCAACATTTCAACTAGCCATTGATGCAACAAACTTTCTGGCACGATAATCAAAATCCGTTTGCTTAAATTGTTAATCAAACGGTGATGAATAATTAAACCCGCTTCAATCGTTTTACCTAAACCGACTTCATCGGCAAGCATAATGCGCGGCGCGGCACGATTTGCGGCTTCGTGAGCAATAAAAATTTGATGTGGAATTAACGCAGCTCGCACGCCGAGCAAACCTTTGATGGGGGATTTTGCGTGTTGCTGCAAACGTTGCCACGTTTCGTAACGCAATGAAAACCAAGCATTCGGATCGGTTTGTCCTGTGAATAAACGTTCTTGTGGTTTGTTGAATTGGCTGTGATGGTTTAAATCCATTTCTTCGAGTTCAATCGTTTCGCCGTCTTCATTTTCGCAAACGTAAGTCAAAATGCCTTCGTTTTCGATTACTTTTAAAACGATTAATTTTTCGTCATCAACGGATTCGATATTGTCACCAGTTGCAAAACGCACGCGGGTTAATGGTGCATTATCGACGGCGTAAATTCGTTTTTCATCACACGCTAAAAACAAAACACTGACTCGATTAAAATTCATTTCGAGAATCAGCCCTAAACCTAATTCAGATTCAGTGTTACTAATCCAGCGTTGACCTGCGATGAAGTTTTCCATTGATGATTGCGCCTAAAGTGTGTGTTAAAAAGTAGGTATGGCGCGTATTATAAGCGGTAACGCGTATAAATTTTGACAAAATAACGGAGAAGGTGATGAAAAAGTTAATCGCACTATTTATTTCGAGTTTTATGATACTCAATGTGAATGCTGACGAGCGTTACGCGCATGAGTATTCGAGTGATAATGATGGGTATGAAAGTGGTAGTCGTGAACCGCGTTCGTTTCAATCGCAACGTTATCAACAGAATTATCAACAGTCACCCATTCAAATTTATGTGCAGCCGAATCGAAATTATTTGCCGAACGATAAACAAACGCGGGAGGATTATCGTTGGCGCAAACGTCGAGCTGAATTAGAGCAATCGCCGCAAACACCTTATTACGAAAACCAATTTAATCGTGATGACACACATTGGTGAGTGTTTTGTCGGCGGTGAATTTAAAATTTACCGCCGACAAAATCATGATTATTCAAGTAATAACAGTCGGCTCAGTCCAACCTGTAAGTTGCTTTATTTTGCAGAATTGCTCTGCCAGTTCAATCAATTCTGAAAGTGCAATTTGTGGGTCTTGATTGTGTTTTTCTGCATCGGGTTCAAAACGCTCAACGTAAATTCGTAGCGTCGCGCCAACCGTTCCCGTTCCAGATAAACGAAACACAATTCGAGAGCCATTTTCAAAACCAATTCTAAACCCTTGATTCGCGCTTGTTGAGCCGTCAATGCTGTCGTGATAACAAAATTCGTCGGCGTATTTCACAACGTAATCACCAAATGTTTGTCCTTTTAACGTGGTAATTTGTTCGCGCAAATTTGCCATAATTCCGTTGGCGATTTCAGAATCGACCGCTTCATAATCGTGACGACTATAAATATCACGACCGAATTTTTGCCAATGTTCATGTACGATTTCTGCAACTGATTGACGACGACGAGCAATCAAATTTAGCCAAAATAACACCGCCCAAAGTCCATCTTTTTCGCGGACGTGTTGTGAACCTGTGCCAAAACTTTCTTCACCACAAAGCGTGATTTTGTCAGCGTCGAGTAAATTGCCAAAAAATTTCCAGCCTGTTGGGGTTTCGTAACATGGAATGTTGTAACTCGCAGCAACTCGGTCAACGGCTTGACTCGTTGGCATTGAACGCGCTACACCTTTCAAACCAGCGGCATAAGCAGGAATTAACGTGGCATTTGCTGCCAAAATCGCCAAACTGTCGCTTGGTGTAACAAAAATCCCTTTGCCCATAATCATATTTCTATCGCCGTCACCATCTGAAGCCGCGCCAAATGTGGATGCATTTTCACTGAACATCAAATCGGCTAATTCATGCGCGTGAATTAAATTCGGGTCGGGGTGGTGTCCACCAAAATCTTCTAACGGCGTGCCATTTCGCACCGAATCCGCAGGCGCACCGAGTAAATCAACCAAAATACGTTTCGCGTAATTGCCAGTGACCGCACTCATTGCATCAAACGAAAGCGTAATAAAACCGTTTTGAATACTTTGTTTAAGTAGATCAAAATCAAAAATCGATTTCATCAACAGCGCGTAATCTTCGACCGAATCGATAATGGTGATTTTTAAACCGTCAATTTCTTGTGAGCCGATTTCATCTAAATTGATTTCTGGCAATTCCGCGATTTTGTAATTTTCAAGAACTTTGCTGCGCTCAAAAAAGGCTAACGTGTCTTTTTCAGGTGCAGGTCCTCCATTGCTCACGTTATATTTGATGCCGAAATCTTCGTTTTCACCTGCGGGATTGTGGCTTGCCGATAAAATTAAGCCGCCAAATGCCCTGTATTTACGAATAATGTGTGAGGCGGCTGGTGTTGAAAGAATACCATTTTGTCCAATAATCAATTCACCAAAACCATTTGCAGCCGCGATTTTGATAATAATTTGAATCGCTTCACGGTTGAAATAACGTCCGTCGCCGCCAATCACCAAGGATTTTCCTTGAAAATCAGGCAACGTATCGAAAATAGATTGAACAAAATTTTCTAAATAATGACGCTGTTTAAATACACGAACTTTTTTTCGCAAGCCAGAAGTGCCAGGATTTTGATCATGATAAGTTTGAGTAGAAATCGTTTTTATGTGCATAATAATCC
>JBAXMT010000278.1:0-3205 GCA_037134135.1 Methylococcaceae bacterium
TCACCGCAATTTCGACCAATTGATTTCGATCTTCACTGACTTGCATCATGTAAGTAATGGCGATAAACAAAAAAATCACCATCAAGCCTGACATCATGTCGCTAACGGAAAGCCAATGTTCGCCTTCTTCCTCTGTGTGATGATGTTTCATGATTAACGACCTTTCAGTTTCAAGTCTTCGGCAAGTTTGACGACTTCACGCAACTTCTCAGTGAGCGGACGATAATCTTGAACAAACTGATTGGACAACGCGGCTAAATGTTTGCCCATCGTTTCAATCGCTTTTTTCAGTTCTTCCTGTAACGCGGTATCAAGCAACTGTGTTTGTTGTACTAAAACACTGGTGCTTTTTTCAGTATTTTCAGCCAGCAAACGGTTGAAATCCTTACTCGCCGCATTCACGGAATCTTTGACCGTATTAAATTGGTTCATAATGATGCTATGCAAACTGTCTTCATATTCTTTGATTGAACGTTTCGACTGTTCATTTAAATCACGCAATGTTTGATCAACCGCAAGTTTTACATCTTGGCTAACATTGGTAAGTGTTTTTTCTTGCAAATTGATACTTTCTGCAATGGATTCCGCCATAACTTCAAAATCTTTTGCCGTATCTTGAATCACTGTTTTGAACGAATCGCTTGCTGTAGAAATGGTTCGATTCATCGAATCGGATTGTGCTTTGATTGCATTCTCAAATTCAGCACAAACATTTTGGATCGTAGAATTTACAATTTCGTTAGATTTTTGAATGTTGGCATCAATGCTATCAAGTTGTTTCGTGACTGCATCCTGTAACGATACTTGATAAGTTTGAATGCTGGCTTTCGTTTCGTGTGACAAATCACGCAACGTTTGATTCACCACCGTTTTAAATTCGACGCTGGTTGAACTCAACGCGCTTTGTTGCTCTATCATCATGTCTTTCATAACATCGGTTGCACTGGTCAAATGATTCGCCACCATGTCAGTGCTAGTTTTAAGAACTGCGCCTGTTTCTGAAATTGATCGACCAAATTCATCAGTTGCCCTTTGAATTGTTTCATCGACTAATGTGTTTCCTTTCTTAATACTAACCGTCATGCTTTCGAGTTGTTCACTAACAGCAGTTTGATAAGTTTCAATGTTAGCTTTTGTTCCTTTTTCTAAATTTCTCAATGTAACACTGACAACAGATTCAAATTCGTCGCTAGTTTTTTCCACCGAATCACGCAATTTTTTAGTGGTGACACTCAATTCGCGTGTTGTTTCTTCTAAATCATTACCAACAACTTCAACGGTCTTTTTTATTGAATTCAAAGATTGTTCAGTTGATGCTTTAAAACCTTCGGTAAGGTTGAAAACTTGTTCATGAATTATCGGAAAAGCGTCTTTCGCGTTATTAGCAATTAAACTAATGCCTTTTAAATACGCATCAAACTCTTGTAGCTGGGAATCCAACTTTTGCAAAATACCACTTAATTCTGTTGATACGCCTGCAAAACTTTCGGAGCGTGTTTGAATATCACCAAATGCGATTTGAATTTTTTCAACTGATTGCAAAGCTACATCGAATTTATCTGTCATTTGTTCAACATGGTTTTTGTATTTATCTTGCCATGTTAATAATTCACCAACCGCACGATTTAATTCTTTGAAGTTTTCGCCAAATTGTTCGGCAAGTTTTTCATTAAACTCTTTCATTGCGTTAGATAATGCTTCGATAAACGCTTTGGAATTATTTTCAGCAACAATTTTTGCAAAATCTTCAAATTTTTGCGTCAAATTATCGAATTTAGAAGTCAACGTGCTATTTAGTGATTCACTGCGTTGTTTGTTGTTAATTTCCATTTTGTCAAAAGAATCAACAATTCCAAGTCGTACCTTATCCAATTTTGTACCTAGAGATCCTTCGTTGTCGCCTACCAAACTGGTTTTGATACTCTCAAGTAATATCGTTTGCTTTCCAAATTCAATCGGTAATTTACCAATTTCTTCTTTCAATTCCTGCAATAACGCTTCCGGACTGCTGTTTGCGCTGTTGGCTAAAACTTTGTGAATATCGCCAAGCAGATTAACGATTTTTTCGTCTAAATTTGTTTCTGCAATTTCTTCTTCAACGGCAAGATTCTGTGCAACTCGAACAATAATCGACGCACCAATTCCCATTAAACTGGAGATAAATTTAACTTTTAAGCCGTCAAGCAAATTGGGAATACTGTCTTTTATGAATTCTGGTCGTAAATCCAACGCGATCAAACCATTGGTAATTCCGTAAAAGCTAAAAAATATACCGACAGTTGCCAAAATTGCTGGTGATTGTTTCGCATATTTTTTAAGTCTGGGATGCTTCGTGCTATATGTTCCGACTATTGCCAAAATCATTAGCGACAGAATGATAACAAAGGCGATGAAATTGATTGGTTTATCAAAATCGAAAATACTTTTTAAAATTTCCATGAATTACTCGGTTTAAATTTAGGCGTTATTTTTCGCGTGGAAGGTTAAAAAGTTAGTGAGCAAAATTTTTAGCGGGTGCAATTTGTAACTGAAAACCCAATGTTTTAATCAGATGAAAAACGGCATCAAAACTGGGTTTTTCTGTTTCATTTGCAACGGTTAAATGCTTGGCTTTCGCCACATCATTCAACGTCTGAGCAATAAAATCCGAATCGTCGCCAGCCTCTTCAAAACACGCTTCCAAATACAACGTGATGTCTTCCTCTGTTTTTAAATGGTCTAAGATGTTCCATTCTTTGAGTGCAATCGTCATAAAATCAGCCTCTTTTTAGTTCGTGTGAAAGTTGCAATGCGTTTTTAATATCGGTTGATTGCGTTGTTTAGCATTTTTCAATTTCATCGTGGTTTAAGCCTGTTAATTTTGCGATGATTTCTACTTTTAAACCTTCAGCGAGCATTCCTTTTGCAATTTGTAATGCTTTTAATTTTTCGCCTTCGAGCTTGCCTTTCGTAACACCTTCTTCAAACCGTTTTTTCTTATCACTTTCAAAATTATATTCTTCAATCATGGCGTATTTGTCTTCGGGCGAAACGAGATTTTTTGCAATGGAATTGATGACCGTTTGAAGTTCGGGACGGTGATAATTAGTTTCTTCAATTTGCTCAGACAGACTTTCGTTAATTGCGCTCAGCCATTCGCGGTATATTTCTGGCGTATTTTCATCAACATATTTCACTGCGAGATAAATTACTTTGTGTTTAATTT
>JBAXMT010000279.1:0-3178 GCA_037134135.1 Methylococcaceae bacterium
CAAAGTGGCAGTGGTATCGGTTGCTTTGATGAGTGATGCCGTTAATCCGATGGGTACATTTGTAATTGCTGCACCCGTCACTGCTTGTCCAATCGTACCTTTGAAAGTGTCGCCCGTTAACGTCAATGTTGCGGTGGTTGCAATTGAACCGTCATTTACAGCCGCTTCGGCAAATGTTGTAGTGGAATAAGCAATCGTAGGAGATTCTTTAAAATCAATACTTAGATTTGGTTTTGTTGCACCAATGACATTATTTGAATTTCCGCCAATGAAACTGGTGTTTCCAAGTGTCACTGTTAAATTAGATACATCATCTGAATTCCCATGAGCAACTGCTTTGCCTGTTAAGGTTAACGTCGCAGTCGTGTTATTTACTTTTGTAACGGTAGCCGTAAGTCCAGTCGGTACGTTAGTTACAACCGCGCCTGTTAATGCTTGTCCATTTGTGCCTTTGAAAGCATCGCCCGTTAATGTCATTAACGATAGCGTTACCGTTGTGGCGACTGAACCATCATTTGCTGACGTTTCGACAAGCGTGCTTGGCGTGTAAGTGAGAATAGATTTTGGTGCTACTGGTGCTTGTGACGTAGTGGTTGAACTGCTACCGCTATTATCAAAAGGAGGTGTAACTGTCGTAGTCGTGGGCGGAGTAATAGGTGGCGGTGTGTTGTTTGTAATAGGTGGAGTAACTGGCACCGTCACAGGTGGTGTGATTGTAGTAGGTGGGACAATGGGTACTGTTACAGGCGGTGTGACTGTGGTAGGTGGGACAATGGGTACAGTTACAGGCGGTGTGACTGTAGTAGGTGGGGCAACAGGCGGTATGAAATTTGTGGACACACCAGAAAATGGTGTGACGACTATATTTGCTGCGCTAGTGTCTGCGACCGTACCAGTCAATGCTATTTCTTGTGCTTTTAATGTGCTAGTCGCTGTTGCACTATTTGGGTCAAAGGTTTCTGCAAAAGTTTTTAGCGAAGAACCAATGTTTCCTTGTGTAAATGCAGTGACTTTAGCCATATTTGTGAGCAGTGTTAAAGCATTGCCGCCTGTATTAACAGCATTGTTAATGTTATCTGCGGAATCTTTTAAAACAAAAGAAACGGTGTCAGCCATTTTGCTAATTTTTGACTGATAATCAGCAGATTCAATAGGCGTAAAGTTTTTATCTGCGTGAGAATTTTCTGAACTTGTAATTAAAACGGTTTTCAACAATGCCGAATCTGCTAAATCAATTTTACTGTCGCTAGTTTTTGCTTTATTTTCAGCAGCTGTAACCAGTGCATTTATTAATGCATTGCTAGCGGATTGAATTGATAAATTATTTGTTTTACTACTCGCATCTACACCAGCGGCACCTTGTAAAATTTCAGAAGCAGTCACTAAAAAATTCGCAATTTTGGCGGTATTTGCCATCATTTGTACCGCAACAGGATCTGTTTTCCCTGTAATACTAGCGTTGACTAATTCAGAAATTGGATCGTATTTGGTTAAATCTACTTTGCTAGTATCAAAACCAAAAGCTGTGGCGACTGATTTTTGAGCTTGTGCTGGTGTTTGACCTGCATCAATAAAACCTTGTTGCACAGTAGTGAACGGCGTAACAACACTCGAACCTTCGGGGGCTTTTAATGCGCCTTTAAACGCTTTGCCTGTAGACAAATCAATTCCGCCTGAAATATGCAGCGTGCCTTTTGCATTCGTTAATGTGAAATTACCAGATTTATCAGTTTTGGCAGATGCTTCACCTTCGTTTTGAATACCGTCGCCATTTTCATCTGCAAAAACATCAGAACCACTCAAATACCCATCAATCGCCTTGCCTGTTGTTAAAACAGGCACAACAGCCGCTTTTGTGGTGAAATCAAAAGTTGTTGCATTTGAAATTCCAGCAAACGTATTTCCTGCTTTATCCAGAATAACACCTGTGGAAAGTTGCACGTTATAATTGCCACCAGCCAATAAATCCGCTTTAGGATTGATGTTGACAGTATTCCCGTTGATGGTAACTTGAGATTTATCTGCAATTGAAATAGTACGAATGTCTTTGCCGTTACTGATAACGATGTCACCCGCGCCCGCTCTAATAGTTTCGTTAAAAACCAACTTTAAATCGGTATTAACCAATACGGAGGTCACATTATCATTGGGTGTAGTTTGTGTTAACAGTGGTGCGGTTTTGTCTACAATTACTTCGGGCTTTGTGTAAAATTTAAAACCGTCGCCATTCCCTGTAAACACATTCCCCGCTAAATCCTTCACTGCATTAGTTTCTAATTTAACGGTATAAGAACTACCAGAAACAAAATCGTGTATTGGATTAAATCTGAGTTTAGTTCCACTGACACTTACTTGAGGATCATTGACAGAAATTTTAAGCACATCTGAACCATTTGACAGAATGATATTGCCGTCGCCAAGTTTGATTTTTTCGTTAAACGTGAAACTAATATCACGATTAACAGAAACTAATTTACTGCCATTCGTTGGGTTAGTTGTTTTCAATACAGGTGCAATCGTATCAAAGGTATCAAAGGTGAATGATTTTCCTGCAAATTTATTACCTACCACATCTTGAATTGCTGTAGCAGAAACAGTAACGGTGTAATGACTATTAGGAAGTAAATCAGCGATTGGATTGATTGTAATAGTTTTGTTGCTGATTTTGACTTGTGCATCAGTAATGGCAATTTTGTGAATATCTTTGCCGTTACTAATAACTATGCTTCCAGTACCCGATTTAACAGATTCATCAAAAAACAGCGTAATATCTTGATGGGAATTAATTGCAGAACCACCTGCTTTGGGTGTTGATGCAATTAGTTTTGGGGAGATTTTGTCAATTTTAACAGGCATACGTTGTCCTTTTTAAATACTGATACTAATAATTGAATTCTACTCACATTGTACCAAAATAACAGTGTTAATAATGTGACGCAGTTCACAAAAACATTTTAGCTCTATTTGGTTTTTTTCTCGGCAATATAGAAAAATATAATAAATATCAATGGATTCAACAATTTTAGTGCGTTATCTTAGTACACTAAACCAAACCAATTTATGAAAAAAAGTATATCGTCAAATTGTCAGACGAATGTCAGATTCATGTAAAAATAAATGATGAATTGGATAGTCACAGAAAAAATTTTAGCATACGCTTTAGCGCGTAGAACCGATG
>JBAXMT010000280.1:0-3172 GCA_037134135.1 Methylococcaceae bacterium
GCCATAAATTTAATCGTATCGACCCAGCGAACAGGTTTATAAAGTTGTTCTTTGAGCGCGTGACTAATCAATTCGGGCGAGGAATGCGAAAGCACGTCAACGTTGTGAATAAGCGTTGAATTTGGCTTGAGAATGGTGATGTTTTCAAGAGCTTCCGCTAATTTTTCAGCGGCTGGCAACATTAACGCGCAATGTGACGGCACGCTCACTGGCAATAATAACGCACGTTTTGCACCTGCTTCTTTTGCGCCAATCATTGCCCTTTCAACAGCGGCTTTGTGACCTGCAATCACGACTTGACCTTGAGAATTAAAATTCACTGCTGAAACAATTTCATTTTCTGCGGCTTCGGCGCAAACTTTAATCACAACTTCGTCGTCTAAACCTAGAATTGCCGCCATTGCACCGATACCTTCTGGCACGGCTTGTTGCATCAATTCACCACGCAACGCCACGAGTTTAATTGCGTCTTCAAAGTCTAACGAGCCTGCACAAACTAATGCGCTGTATTCGCCTAAACTGTGTCCCGCCATCCAAGCAGGTCGAACTGCGCTGTGTTTTGTCCACACATTCCAAACCGCTACGCCTGTTGCAAGCATTACAGGTTGTGTGTTGTGGGTTTGATTTAATTCTACGTTGAGTGATTCATCAGTAATTAACGCCCACAAATCTTTTTGCAACGCATCGGAAGCACGTTCAAATGTTTGTTTTATTTCGGGATACGTCGCCGCTAAATCGTTGAGCATTCCTGTTGATTGCGAACCTTGTCCAGGAAAAACGAAGGCTAAGTTATAAGTTTGTTCTGTCATTTTTAAAAAGTTTTAAAGTAAAAATTGAATTGGGCAAAAAACTAACAAAATGTTTCAGGAGCGACGACGGGGTCGCCATCATTTATTGATGAAATACAGGAACATGTATTTTGTATACATTATTTTCATAAATTTCAATGCTGCCACTAATTGCGCCTGATGTAACATGTCCACGATAAAAGAATTTTTTAAATCCTTTTCCCATATCATCAACCCTCGCTGGATGTCCTAAAATAGATTCGACCTCAGCTTCTGACATTCCTTCTTTAATTTGTAGCCAAGATTTTCGATGCTTCCAACCTGTTTGTGGGTCTATTTTTTCCTCATTGTGAGCAGATTCTATTTTCGGTTTAGGATGTTTTTCTAAACGTCCCACTCGCTCTTCTAAGTCAGCAATCACACTTTTCAAATAACCTATTTCTTCTGAAACGGATTTTTCTGTAATTTCTTCGTGTCCTGCAAAAGCAGCATTTTGAATAGTAAAAAATAAAATGCCGCTGATGATAATTTTTGTTATTTTTTTCATAAAGTTATTCTCATTTTTGATTTCAAGTAGTGTGCTTATGTGTAGCTAATTGTGTTCATTGTAAAACCTCCAGAAAATCAAAATCCCGAAGCTAACAAAGCTAAATAATTTTATGCTTTTGCCCGCAAGATTCCCCACGGCGTTGGACTACTTCGCCACTCCCATTGTGCTAACAACTGATCAAGATGACCTAATTGCTGTAAAAAAGGTGGCAGTGTTGGGTTGTGACCTTGTGCAAAAATAATTTCAATATCGTGACTATTAGTAAAACGAGGCAACACGTCGTTAATAGTGTGACCTTGTGCGGTAGGATGAAACTCGATAACTAAATCCATTTTTGTAAGAGCAGGTGTTGCAATTGGATCAAGTAGCTCACGTTCTGCGCCTTCTATATCGCACCAAACTAAAACTCGATCATGGTTTTTGAAATTTGCAAAATCTGCGGGATCGAACAAACCACCAACTTCGACTTCAACACCATTTTTTGCCGCAAGTGTTTTGCAGGCTTCTTGTGCAACAGGGTTTATGTCATAAGCCAATACACGAACATCAGGCAAAAGACGCTTAATACCAACAGCGTAATAACCTTCGGCGCAGCCAATGTTTATGACTGTCGAATAATTCGCTTGTGAAATGTTGCTAAGAAATGGCTGTAGCTCTTCTTCGTAACAGCCCAATAATTTTGGAACATGACAACCTTCAGCAGATTGCGCGACAAAATCCATCCCAGCAAAAGCACCGCCTATAACTTTTGTACCGTGTTGTTGCACCAATGTATTTTGTAAAAGCGTACTGCGATATTTTGCCAATAAGCGCAACGCATTATCCAAGCTCGCTTCACTTGCTGGACTTTGATTAAGCAACGCTAATAATTGAGCATGAATGTGCTGATGTAAATTCATCTTTATTTCCTTTTTAATACCGAAAACCAACGCTAAAAAACAAGTAAAACCTGCTACCGAACATCAACCAGCAACCGTTTATCAAACAAAGCCAAAGCCGTTTCTAATTGTTCAATTCGGCTTTTGTGACGCAACGACAATAAACGTTCTACTACATTTGGCGCGATATTGAGTTTGCGTGCCAAATCCGTTTTGCGAATCCCATTTGAAAGCATCACATTATGCAATGCGACTTTTGCCGCAATCAAAACAGGTACATTGACACTCGGACAATCAGTTTTAAACGATGCGGCTGGAATAATTTGATTGTCTTTCATCAGCGCATCAAAAGCCGTTTCCAAAGCCTCTTTTGCGTTTAAAAGCGCGTCATCTAAATTTTCACCGACCGAATGCACAAACGGTAAATCGACAAAATCAACTAGCACTTGCTGGCTTTCAGCATCTTCTTCAACCGTCACGGGATAATAAAACACAACGCCTCCTAAATTAAGTCCAAGTCTTTTTTGATTTTTTTCACAAGCCGATTAGGAATTTCTTTTGCGCCATGAAAAGGCATGATACTTCGTTTGCCGTTCAATTCTGCGTGCAAATGACTACCTTTTCCACCACTAAAACGAACGCCTTGTTGTTCTAGCCAGCGTTTGAATTCGCTGTATTTCATTGTTAATACCGAACCAACGCAGAACCCCAAGTAAATCCCGCTCCAAAGGCTTCAAGCAAAACAGTTTGACCGCGTTGAATTCGACCATCACGCACCGCTTCATTGAATGCCAATAAAACCGACGCAGACGACGTATTGCCTTGCGTTTCAAGCGTCACAACCACTTGTTCCATCGACATTTTTAATTTTTTTGCCGTCGCCGCGATAATCCGAATGTTCGCTTGATGCGGCACGAGCCAATCAATTTCAGATTTATCCATGTTGTGCGCTTCGA
>JBAXMT010000281.1:0-3169 GCA_037134135.1 Methylococcaceae bacterium
CACCCAGTTTGCCAAGCGTTTTGAAAATACCACGTCTGAAAAATCGAACGATCAAGATTTCATGCGCGGATTTTGTGCAATTTTTGGCATCAGTTCACGTCGAATTGAATGGCAATATCCGGTTAAAGACGGCAAAACCACACGCTACATCGACGGTTTGTTGGTAGGTAAATTATTATTTGAAATAAAATCTGCAAAATCGAAAAAATTTGAAGCTGAACAAGCGATAAAAATATCTAACGAAGAGTTAAACAAAGCCTATCAACAAGCGGTTAGTTATGTTGATTTGCTCAAAGAAAAAGCCGTCCCCGATTACATTTTAGTCAGCGATTTCGACCATTTGCATTTGTACAATCGCTTAACTGGCGAGCCACGCATTGAAATAAAACTCGCTGATTTACCACAACAGATTGAGCATTTTTTATTTTTAACGGGTTATGAAAAACTCGTCATCGAACGCCAAGAAAAAATCAGCAAAGAGGCGGCTGAAAAAATGGCGGATTTACACGATGCCATTAAAATCACGGGTTATGGCGGTAAAGATTTAGAAACCTATTTGGTGCGGTTGCTGTTTTGTTTATTTGCCGATAACACCGGTTTATTTGGCGAAAATGGTTCATTCTTAAATTACCTGCACAATTACACGAAAGTCGATGGTTCGGATTTACACGGTGCATTAACCGCATTGTTTGATACGTTAAACACGCCGGATGATGCGTATTTAGCCAAGCATTCCAATTACATCGGTAAAAAACGCTTAAAAAATCTGCCCGAACATCTCGCTCATTTTTCTTACATTAACGGCGAATTATTTGAGGGTAATTTAGAGTTCTGCCAATTTGATGAAGCCTCACACCAACAACTCATCAAATGTGCAAAATTAGATTGGAGCGACATCAGCCCCGCGATTTTTGGTTCATTATTTCAAGCCGTGATGCACTTCGACGACGAAGCGGCGAATGCGAAAACCAAAAAACGCCGCGAATTCGGCGCACATTACACCAGCGAAGAAAACATTTTAAAAACCATCAATCCGCTTTTTATGGATGATTTACGCACGGAATTTAACGAATGCAAAAACACTAAAATCGTCGGTGAAAAAGCAGCAAAATTGGCAACCTTTCATCAAAAATTAGCCTCGTTAAACTTTTTCGATCCCGCCTGCGGGTGTGGCAATTTTTTAATTATCGCGTACCGTGAATTGCGCTTGCTTGAACTCGACGTGATTAAAGTCATTCACGCGAAATCACTCAAGTTGAAAAAAACCGAACTCAATATCAAAACCCTGATTAAATGCGACGTGCATCAATTTCACGGCATCGACATCGACGAAAGTGCGGTGCAAATTGCCACCGTTGCGTTATGGCTCACTGACCATCAAATGAATTTGCGCGTCGGTAAAGATTTAGGCGTTTATTACAACCGCATTCCACTCAAGAAAAAAGCCAACATCGTTCACGCCAACGCGCTACAAATCGACTGGCAAAGCGTCATCAAACCCAAAGATTGCAGTTTCATCATGGGAAATCCGCCGTTTGTTGGTCGCCAATATCAAACCGAAGAACAGAAAAAAGATTTAACGTTAATTTTTCAAGGTATGAACGGCGCAGGCGTTTTAGATTTAGTCGCCGCGTGGCACGTCAAAGCGGCGCGTTACATCCAAGAAAATAAAAACATAGCCGTCGCTTTCGTTTCAACCAACAGCATCACGCAAGGCGAACAAGTAGCAATTTTGTGGGCAGAACTTTTGAAATTAAAAGTGAAGCTACATTTTGCACACCGCACATTTCGCTGGAATAACGAAGGGCGCGGCGTGGCGGCGGTGCATTGCGTGATTATGGGTTTTGGTTTGCAAGAGCCGACCAGCTACCGATTATTTGATTATGGCGACGACATCAAAGGCGAACCCACCGAAATAAAAGCCGCTCAAATCAATCCGTATTTAGTCGATGCACCGACGGTTTTGATTGATAAACGCAGAAAACCGTTAAGCCAAAATGCGCCCGAAATGGTTTTTGGAAATATGCCAAACGACGGCGGACACTTGTTATTATCACAAGAAGAAGCAGACGAAATCAGAAAAACCGACCCGATTGCCGCGAAATATATTCGCCCGTTTTTGATGGGTAACGAATTTATAAACAATTTGCCGCGTTTTTGTTTGTGGTTAAAAGAAAGCACAGGAACTGACAGAATTAAATCGCCTGAAATTAAAAATCGCGTAGAAAAAGTTAAACAAAATCGTTTAGAAAGCACTCGCGAAGCTACACAAAAACTAGCCGCAACGCCCTATTTGTTTGGCGAAATTAGACAAACAGACAAAAATTATTTAGCCATTCCTAAAGTTTCTTCTGAAAACCGTTTTTACATTCCAATCGGTTATTTAGATGCTCACGTTATTTGCGGCGATAAATTATTTTTCATTGATGACGCAACCAGTTATGACTTCGGAATTTTAACAAGTCATTTTCATAATGCTTGGATGCGTGCAGTTTGTGGACGTTTAGAAAGTCGTTACAGCTATTCAAACACGATTGTTTATAACAATTTCCCGTTTCCTGTTGACGTAAAACCAGCGGCAAAAAAGAAAATTGAAGACGCAGCGCAGGCGGTTTTAGATGCGCGAATCATTGAAGAAAAACGTTGTGAAGTGGCAGGGCAAAAATGCTCGCTTGCGACAATGTACGCGGCAAACAATATGCCCGAAGAATTATTGAAGGCGCATAAAAAATTAGATGCGGCGGTTGATTTGGCTTACAACTTCAAAGGCGCAAAAGATGATGCGGCACGAGTGGCGTTTTTGTTTGAGAAATATCAGGAATTGGTTGCGCCGTTGGTGGAGGTTGAGAAGGCTAAAAAAACGAAAAAACGCACACCAAGCAGGACGTAGCGTTGACCCACAAACCACCACCACTTTGGCAACGCTACGAACAATACGTCGCCAATCATATTATTGATTTTGATGCCGCGCAGTGGAAAGCCTTACAAGCCTTACAAACGCTGCTCGATGAACTGCACGCTGACGATGAGAAATCCGCGCAGGTCAAATTTTGGCAACGAAAAACGGTGGCGAAAACGATTCAAGGATTGTATTTATTTGGCGATGTCGGACGTGGCAAATCGATGTTGATGGCGTGGTTTTATGAAGCGTGCGAATTACCGAAAAAAC
>JBAXMT010000282.1:0-3167 GCA_037134135.1 Methylococcaceae bacterium
ATTGGCAACGCCAATAGCAAACGCGGTACGGGTTTTGTCATTGCAAATAATCCACGATGTTGCGGACTTTTTCTTTATCGTGAAAATACTTAAATTTCGGTAAGGCATTCATGCCGTGACAATCTACACAAAACGTGCCTTTCACGCCTTCGGTTCTCAGAAAACTGTTTAATGGTGAACCTTCCACATTCTCCGTTTGCCCAAGTGATAAAATTGTTTTAGGTTTAGATTGCAGCGCGTTTTTTTGAATTTTCGCGCTCCAAAAATGTGGCTCATGACACGTTTTGCACGCAATTTCACCAAAGTCGTCGATTTTTTCTTTTGCATTTAACAACGGCATGATTTTTTTATCCGAACGCAAAACCATATCTTTGTGCGGATGATTAAAAAATTTCACGATTTTCTTTTCAGCAATGCCATTTTTTTGATGACAGTTAATGCACAATTTATCTTCTTTAAAATCGCTGTGTTGCAATTCTTTGTCTGCGAAATCTTCCACAACGGATTTGGTTGAAAACAAATGCGGCGGATTTTTATCACCTTTGTGCAAACTGTGACACGCGCCACAAACCCCGCTTTGATGCGGTTTTTCGTTAAATTGATTCGGTTTATTTTTCGCCGTAATTCGCAAATCGTGGTCACTACCGACAATCGCCTGTTTGCCTTGATGACAATGTGAACACAGTTCGCCGTTTTGATGATTTTCAACCAACGCAGGCGTATCAGGTTTGCCTTCGTGAACTGTGTGACACGTCAAACAACCGATTTCTTTGGTTTTTTTACCTGCGACAATTTCAACTTCGTCGTCCATTTTCACATTCATAGGATGCACGCCTTTTGCCGCCGCATCGTCTTTATCTTTGGCGTGTTGACGTTGATGGCAGGTTTTGCACAACGCTTCCGCATCTTTAATCCCTTTATCGAGCAACGCCGTTTCTGGATTTCCTGAATGAACATTGTGGCAACTTTGACAACCGACAAACGTAACGGGTTTATCGTTTTGTTTCATGGGTTCATCTGGTTTTACGTTGGTAGGATGAATGCCTTTGTGACGCGCATCGTCTTTATTTTTCGAGGCTTGTTTATCGTGGCAGGTTTCACAAAGCGCGTCCGAAGTGGGATATTTTTTTTCTAATAACGCCGAATCGGGTTTGCCATTGTGAACCAGATGACAACTTTCACAGCTCACCAATTCAACATTTTTGCCGTCTTTTTGCATGGGTTTTGGATGCTTTTTTGAATCGGGTTTGATGTTGACGGGATGCACGCCTTTTTTATGCGCGTCTTTTTCATTTTTAGAACTTTGCCGCTCGTGGCAAGTTTCACAAAGTGCATTAGGCGTTTCATATTTTTTCTCAAGTAACGCCGAACCTAATTTACCATCATGAACAACATGGCACGTTTGACAACTGACAAAATCAACGTTTTTACCGTCTTTTTGCATCGGTTTGGGGTGTTTTTTGGGGTCAGGTTTGATGTTGACAGGATGCACGCCTTTTTTATGCGCGTCTTTTTCATTTTTGGAAGATTGCCGCTCGTGACATTCTAAACACAGCGATGCTTTTTCGTTTTCCAAAACGGTCAACGCGCCGTTATCAAAACCGCCATGAATTTGGTGGCACGTTTGGCAAAGCATTTCGTTTTGATTGCCTAACACACCGCCATTTTTAAGCAACGAATTCGGCAAACCGTGTTGTTGTAATTTCGATTCTGTTGCAAAGCCGAGCGCATTTTTTTCGGGCGGCATTGCTAATTTAATCGCTAACGGATGATTCACACCGCGATTTTTGGTTTCTTTTTCACGCGCATTTTTACCTTTTGATTCGTGGCATTTTTCACACAAATCACCGTTTTTATTCGGTACGCGAAGCCACGCGTTACCATGTTCTTTGTAAAGCGTTTCGTTGGTTTGTTGCGGTGTATCTTTTGTGTGTGGCGTGTGACAAGTCGCGCAATTCAATTCGTTATGTTCGCCGTGTGGAAAATCGTTGGGCAATTTATCAGCGCGTTTTTCAACGAAACGTTCTTTTTTCAATTTTTCATCGTCATAAACCGTTGCGTGCTGTTTATTTACACCGATTCGCAAGCGCGAATCCACGATTGCGCCGTTGTGGCAGCTATAACACATTGCAAAACCGCCATCTGGTAATTGACCTTGTTTATCAGGTTGTGCGGTTTCTTTATTCCACGACAAATGACACGCTAAACAATTTTTTTGTGATGGTTCAATCGGCGCAGCATTATTTTTTGCAGGTTGTGAAAACTGGGGATTGATTGAAAATTCGACGATTTGATTTGCAAGCGTCTCAGCAATTAACAATTTTTGATTTTGAAACGCTAATGAAGTCGGTGATTTCAAAACTAATGTTTTGCCGTTTTGGTCAGTTAATTCGCCCAACGCTTCGCCGTTTTTGAACACTTTAATCGTGCCAAAATAGCTATCGCTGACAAATAACAAATCGGTTTTTGTATCAATTGCAATGCCATTTGGACGAAATAACGACGTTTTATCTGTGCCGAATTTGCCAATTGTGGCGAAAAAACGCCCGTTTTTATCAAATTGTTGAATCCGAGAATTCATAATATCGACAACGTATAAATAGCCGTCGCGGTCAAACGCCATTTGATACGGATATTGAAACTGCCCGTCCATTTCGCCCCGTTCACCAAAACACGAAAGCGGCGCATTTTTCACTAAATCAAAACGGCAAATTCGATGGTTTTCACGGTCTGCCCAATAAATCACGTCTTCATAAACAGCAATCGCCACAGGTTTAGGCGGATTTTTGCTTTCGGCAGTTTGCGAAACATCAATTTTTTTGGTGAGTTTGCCAGAATTATCAAAACGCGAAAGCTCGCGTTTGATTGGATTTGCTGTCCAAATGTCATTTTTATAAGCAAAAATGCTTAACGTCGTGCTTTCATTTTCAACAATCGCATTTTCAAAATGCAAACCTTGTGCATCTAAAAAAATCTTTTTTTCAGCAATAACGCCAACAGGTTGCTGTAAATTCGCAACTAAAACTCGTTGAGCCGTAATTTCTATCGCTTGCGAATTGGTAAAACACGCCAACAAAAAAATTGTCAAAAATAACTTAACGTAGCATTTCACGAATAGTAATCCGTTGGTCATCGTTTTTGTAATGCTCTAAAAAGCGCGGAATGAT
>JBAXMT010000283.1:0-3157 GCA_037134135.1 Methylococcaceae bacterium
AAAGCCACGAAAGCACGTCATAAACCGTAATGCGTAAATTGCGAATGCAAGGCTTGCCACCGCGTTTGCCTTGTTCAAGGGTGATGATGTTTTGATAGTTGGTGTTCATTTTTATGTCCTGCTAGTGGGTAAAAACAAAACCGCCCGCTTTTTTGAAAAACGGGCGGTTATTTTAACGATTAGTTAAGTTTAAGATTCCTCAACGCACTGCTTAATTTTTTCGCTTCTTCAATCTCAGAAATGACTTCGGATGTAGTGTAGTAGTCATAAGAGGCGAATGGATTTAAAGGCGAATTTAACAAACCGCTAGGTTGTGAATAACCTTTGTTGATTGCTAAAGCATCAACTAAATCAATCATCGAGGTAGATTTTACTTTGTACAAAGTACGCAATGTTTCCAAACTACCGCCTGACTTGTAATAGTCATCTAAAAAGTAATCAGCAAGATTTGAATTATTGAGTTTTTTCGTGGGTTCATACAATTTCCCAGCGTTATACAAATTAACACCAGCAATAAGTCCTTTTTCTACAAGATAGGCATACGGCAAACCTAAACTTTTCGTGCCTTCAATTTCAACAGTAATGCCTAAATCGATAGTTTGTGAAATAGCCGTTTTGCACGCTTCTTCTTGTGCTTTACTTTCTAAGTTATTGCATGGATAACTGAAAAAATCTGCCATTACCTGACCAACAAGTTTGTTCTTTGCAAATCCTTCTTTGCTCGCAAGAAGTGGATTTGCAACGTAACCGATAGCTTTAGAACCCCAATCAATTGCGTTCATTGCAGTTTCATTATTAGATGCAATTCCTTCGATTTGCTGACTGAAAACATTGGCTGCTTTTAATTTTGAAGGTCGAATCACTTTCAACCAAACCAAATACGATTCCAATTGTTCACAATTCGGTTTGCTAATTGTCATTAACTTCAATGTTCCAGCCGTTGCGTTTTCACACGTTGTGCCAGATTGAGTTAAAAAGGACGGATAATTTACGTTATCAATCCATGCGCTCGAATTGCCCGTATATTCCCATTTGAACGTATGTGTTTTAGGCAACATCGCTGTTCCCAAATTTAAAAAACTATCCACGTTGAAAATCGGAAACCGCTCAAGCACCCAATCCGATTGCCCAGACCATTCTTTTTTGAGAATACCATCAACGTAAAACTTCAATGAACCACCTGTTAAACGTCGTGCAAATTCGATTTGTACCGTTTCGTAAAATGGAACATTAACTGTCGTTTCAATGGTAACGGGTTTGTTTGCTTTCGGTGTGGCTTTTAAACTGAAACGTCCTTCGTAAGCCGTTTTATCTTCTTGGCTTCCGTTTGAGGTATCGATTGACCAATTGCTGTTTTTCCAATCCGTTGGAATTACGCCATTTAACGGGAAAACATCGGCGGTTACACCGACAAAATTTACCTTTAAATTCTTTTTGGGTTGATTAACAGAAAATAACGCTGGCGAAAAACGCACGTTTAATGATTTGGGTGTTAAAACTCCCGTCCAATTTTTAGGCACTTTACAACTGAATTTTCCGTTATTATCAGTTGCACAGCCAGTCACGCTATCGTCAGAAGGTGATAAAAATACGCCTTTCGCAACTTGCGAACTCAATTTAATTTGACCACTGATTGTGACCGTTCCACCTAAAACTGCTGGTGGATTCATAACTTTGACCTCAAACACATTTAACAATTTCCCTGTTTTCGTGTCATAGATTCGACCGCGTTTTTCGCCCGTTGACGTTGGCATACAACGGAATTTTCTTATCGTATCTCTAAACAAAAAGTTTTTTTCTTCGTCTCTGTTTGCAGTCACGCAATCATCAAGTTCAAATTCAATGTTGTCTTGCGTTAAATTTAAACCGCTGACTGTGAAAACCGTGTATTTGTTTTTGATTGCATCCCAAGGTTCAACGTTCAAAACTTCTGGCACTTTGACGACTTCTTCAACACCCCCACCATTATAAAGCTCCATCACTTCCGCTTCCGTTAGGGCGCGGTTGTAGATGCGAGTATCGTCAATTAGTCCATTAAAGAATCCATCATTTCCATTTGCTGCCCCGCCATGCCTACCAATTGCTAAGTCGTTGTTATTTGTTCTCACCGTGCCTGTGCGTGGATATGAACTATCAAGAATTCCATCAATATAGAACTTAATAAAAGCACCATCGTAAATCATTGCAACAAAATGCCATTTATCATCTGCAATAGTTTTGACGCTTTCTATTGCATGATTAACCTCATAATCAGTCGCAAATGAAGTATGCAATTTGGAATTTTCAGAATTTAAGACAAGGTTAATTGCCTCATAAGTCCACGGATTTACTTTGCCAATTATAATGCCGCCAACACTAGACTTTATCGAAGTGACAATAGAATGTTTATCTACATTGAAAAGTGGTGAATTTTCTACATTGAAATAATCATCAACACCATCAAGCGAAAACGCTTTGCCTTTAACGCCGTCAACACATTGAGGATTGCCGCCCAGCGTGCCATCATGCCCATTGCCGCTATTATCTGTCGCGCGGCAATCGTCGAAACTCCAATGCGCCACCAAACCGTCTTTTAAATCGGCATTTGCATTTTGAGAAATTCCCATGCTGAGGCATAACGCCAGCAATGAGGTGAAAAAGCCCCCTTTGAAGGGGGTTGGGGGGATGTGCTTTAAGGTTTTCATTTTTTTAAGCCTCGTTGTGGTGTAGATTTGACTGAAATTATACGCCGTTTGATAAATTTAAAGCACCTCCCAGCACCTCCCCCTGCGGCTATCGCCGCTCCCCCTCCAAAGGGGGAAAACCATTAAAAATCAAAAGCGGTTGCTTTTAAATCTTTCGCCCCCTTTGGAGGGGGCAGCCTGAAAGGCTGGGGGAGGTGCTTTAAAGTTTAAACCTCGTTGTGTTGTAAATGTTCGATTTCTGTTTGGGTTAAGCCTGTGAGTTTTGCGATAGTTTCCAAATCCAAGTCGTTAGCAAGCATATTTTCGATAATGGCAAATGCTTTGGCTTTCGCTCCCTCCTCAAACCGACTTGTTTCATGATTTTGGTTCCTTGTTAAAAGTCGTTCCAGCGGGCTTGAACGTGTGTAAATCGATTTCAGATTCTTTTAAATCAACCGCGCAACCCCAATCCAATGCTTGATCTTGATTAAAAC
>JBAXMT010000284.1:0-3153 GCA_037134135.1 Methylococcaceae bacterium
GCGTTGACCGATTCTGAAATTGCCGTGCCGCAAACATTGGAAACAGGCATTCCCGTTACTTACGTTCCTGCCCGAAACACCGTTTTTTTATCGTTAGCTTTGGGTTGGGCGGAAGTTTTACACGCCCAAGATATTTTTATTGGTGTGAATGCGGTGGATTATTCGGGCTATCCTGATTGCCGTCCTGAATTTATTGCCGCGTTTGAAACGATGGCAAATTTAGCGACAAAAGCGAGTGTTGAAGGTGAACCATTCAAAATTCACACACCGTTAATTCATTTAAGCAAAGCTGAAATCATCGAACATGGCACACGTTTAGGCGTGAATTATCAGCAAACCGTTTCCTGTTATTCTGCCAATGAACACGGCGAAGCTTGTGGAACGTGTGATGCGTGCCGATTACGAAAAACGGGATTTTTAGGCGCGGGGATTGAAGATTCAACGCGCTACGCAAAAACAACTATTTAACTTAACCAAGAGGCAAAACCATGAGCAAAGATATTTCCAGTACCACCTTGATGTACGCTATTTTATCGGTAGAAGATTCGGTCAACACTCAGCAAGATTATTTAGAATCTGGCGAAATTCCTGATGATGAAATCGAAAACGAAGAAGAAATTTTAGGCGATTTGGAACAAGCCTTAATGGAACTTATCGATCTTTATAAAATCCGTTTAAAAACAGATCCTGAATTGCCAGCCATCGAAGATTTACTTGGCGGCGCAGAAGGCTAAATTGATGATTATTTACGGTTTAACAAATTGCGATACTGTCAAAAAAGCACGTCTTTGGTTTGATGACCATCAAATTGAATACAAATTCCACGACATTCGCAGTCAAGGTTTGACGTTGGAAACGTTAAAACAATTTGCAGCACGGCTTGAGGATTGGCAAGTTTTGTTAAACCGTAAAGGCATGACGTGGCGGAAATTATCGCCTGAGCAGCAACAACTTTGCGCGAACATTGAAACCGCGTTGCCGTTAATTGCTCAAAATCGCACGCTAATGAAACGCCCTGTAATTGATAACGGGGCGATTTTGTTGGTGGGTTTTGATACCAGAGCTTACGAAAAACATTGTTTATGACAGACACGTTAGAACTTTTAAAAGATTTAATTCGCCGCGAATCGGTCACGCCGAATGATGCAGGTTGTTTGGATTTAATCGCAAATCATTTAACGCCGTTGGGCTTTGTCGATGAACGATTGAATTTTAACGATACTGAAAATATGTGGCTTCGTCGTGGTGACACAAAACCGCTTTTTGTCTTTTTAGGTCACACCGATGTTGTGCCAGTTGGGGCGTTGAATTTGTGGGAATCGCCGCCGTTTGAGCCAACGATTCGTGATGGTCAATTATACGGACGTGGCGCGGCAGATATGAAAGGTGGTATTGCTTGTTTTATCACGGCTGCTGAACGATTTATTGCAAAAAATCCAAACCACGCAGGTTCTATTGCGATTATGCTCACCAGCGACGAAGAAGGCGCGGCGACAAATGGTGTGGTGAAAGTCGTTGAAGTTTTAGAAAATCGTGGCGACAAAATTGATTGGTGTTTAGTTGGTGAACCATCGAGCGATAAAAAAATTGGTGATGTCATTCGTGTGGGACGACGCGGTTCATTGAATGCAAATTTAACGGTTCACGGCGTTCAAGGTCACGTTGCTTATCCCGAAATTGCCGATAATCCGATTCACAAAATCACACCCGCGTTAAACGATTTGGTGAATGAAGTTTGGGACGAAGGCAACGAGTTTTTCCCTGCAACCAGTTTGCAAATTTCAAACATTCACAGCGGTGCTGGTGCAGAAAATGTCATTCCAGCTAACGCGAATGTGCAGTTTAATTTGCGTTTTAGTACCGAATTAACTGATGAAATTATTAAACAACGCACCAAAGAAATTTTGAATCGACACGGTTTGAAACATGACATCGTTTGGCGTTTATCGGGAAATCCGTTTTTAACCTCAAAAGGTGCGTTGATTGATGCGGCGCATTCTGCGATTAAAACGGTGACAGGTTTTGAAACTGTTGATGATACGGGCGGTGGCACATCAGACGGGCGTTTTATCGCGCCAACGGGTGCAGAAGTTCTCGAACTCGGTGCATTAAATGCCAGTATTCACAAAGTAAACGAACATATTGGCGTTGCAGATTTAGAAATTTTGAGCAAAATTTATGAGCAGATGTTGGTGGATTTACTTGTAACTACAAATTAAAAACAACTTTTGGAGAATACGTTTTATGAAAACAATGAAAAAAACTTTAACTTTTTTAGGCGTATTAGTTTTAGCTAATTCAGCGTTTGCCGCGACGGATCTTTCGGCGCAGCAAAAATTTCTTGAAGCACGAGTCGCCACACATCAACAAGAAGGCGATCATGCAAATCATTTAACCGCTGTTGAAGAAAGCAAAAAATTTCGTGGTGTTTTTTACGGTTTTTTGCCTTGCGATAACTGTAATGGCATCAAAGCCACGCTATCTTTAAAAGATAACAACAATTATTTGCTCGTTACGCAACCTGCAAAAGAATCTTCAAGAGAATTTTACGAAAAAGGAAAATACACTTGGGACGATGAAAATAAATTGGTTCTTTTGACACTAAAAAATAGTGAATCCAACACGAAAATGTATCGAATCAAAGACGAAGGTACCTTGATTCAACTTAACGATGATGGAAAGCCGTTCACAGGTGAGAAAGCGGATAGTTATATTTTGCGTCGTAGCGACACCGTTCAAACACGCGAAGTTCATATTCATTAACCACATTCTATTTTGCATGGGCGAGTTCTAAACGCGCCCTTTATGCACCATTTTCATAATCAAATCAGGTCTTATGCAATTACTTCAACTCGCACGACAAGCCATTTTAACCCCCGCAAACATTCAAGATTCTGACATTGAAAAATTGATGAATCATCTGCTTAGTGCAGAAGTTGATGCGGCAGATATTTATTTTCAATCGAGCCATTCCGAATCGTGGGTGCTTGAAAGCGGCATCGTGAAAGAAGGGCATCACAGCATCGAACAAGGTGCAGGCGTGCGGGCGGTTTCGGGTGAAAAAACAGGTTTTGCCTACAGTGACCGTTTGGAAATGCCTGTTTTGTTCGAGGCAATCAACAATGTGAAAGCGATTACGCGCCAAGCCCAAAA
>JBAXMT010000285.1:0-3148 GCA_037134135.1 Methylococcaceae bacterium
TTTTCGCTGATTTTTAGATTTCCTTCATCTTTTCAAAAAACTGTCCGAACTATTGCCAATAAATCATGCACCAAAAGGTGCTGTGATTATTAACGGTGAAATGTCACAGAATAAAACTTTATCTGCAACTAACAATTTGAGTGATATTGATGGCATTGCATCAAACATTTCATATCAATGGATGGTAAATGGTACGCCAGTAAAAGACGCAACAAGTGACAAATATCTTTTAACTCAAGATGACGTTTATAAAACCATTAGTGTGTCTGCAAGCTACACTGACAAATTAGGTAAAATAGAAAATGTACTTGGTGGTGTTGTTCAAAATGAAAATGATAAACCCATTGGTAATGTGTATATCAATGGTACAACACGAGTTGATGAAACATTGACAGTAGTCAAAAATATTGAAGACATTGATGGGATGAATGGCGACTTTCAATATGAATGGAGAGCAAATGGCGAGGCTTTTTCGGAAGGTGATGTTCTTACCTTGACAAAAGATTTAGTCGGCAAAGCGATTACTGTTGCCGTGAGTTATTCTGATAACGGTGGAACTTTTGAAACACTTGTCAGCGACCCAACAACCAAAATTATTCCTCAAAACACATTGCCAACAGGATATTTGATAGCAATGGGTGAAGCTAAAGTCGGTTCAGAATTGGCGGCTTTTAGTACGTTATCTGATGTGGATGGTTTGGGAGAATTCAGTTATCAATGGTACAACAGCGATACACCAATTAAAAATGCCACATCAGACACCTATTTGCTTAAATTGGGAGATATTGGTGAGAGAATAAGTGTCAGTGTGCAATACGTTGATAGTTACGGAACACTCGAAACTGTTACCAGTGCAGATACTGCAACCATTCAACCAGAATCTGTCAACGGAATAACTTTGACAGATTCTAATGCAATTGGCACTGATAAAAATGATGTGTTATCTGCTAAACCTAAAGTAGATAGTTCAATTTCTGCATTGGCTGGAAATGATGTTGTCAGTGGCAATGTCGGAAATGACATGCTTGACGGTGGTAAAGGAGATGACAAAATACTTGGCGACAAAGGTAATGATAAACTCATTGGCGGTGAAGGAAATGACACGTTAAAAGGTGGTTTAGGTGCTGACACGATGCAAGGCGGTGACGGTAACGATTACTACTTTGTTGACGATGCCAAAGACGTGATTGCTGAATCCAACAAAAATGGACGTTTAGGTGGTAATGATACCGTTGAAAGTACACTCACTTACACGCTCGACAAAAACCTTGAGAATTTGGTATTGGCAGGTGAACAAAAAATTGACGGTACGGGCAATGAGTTTGCAAATCAAATTTCAGGAAACCTTGCAGACAACGTTTTGAAAGGTGACGCTGGAAATGATGACATTACTGGCTACAAAGGCGCAGATACTTTGTTCGGTGGTGAAGGCGAAGATGTTTTAGATGGCGGCGAAGGTGCAGACGTTTTAAATGGCGACGCTGGCGATGATTTCTTGATTGGCGGTGAAGGTAGCGACATTTTGGATGGTGGTGCTGGTTCTGACGTGGCGATTTTCAATAGCAGTCAAGCTGATTATCAAATTAGTCGTAACACGCTGGCTGACGGCAGCGTAGAAATGTTGGTGAAATATATCGGCAACAATATCAACGAAGGCACAGATACGCTCACAAACATTGAAATGTTGAAATTCGGTGACGATGAAGCCATTAACGTGAGCGATGTTAAAGATACAGTAATCCCAGTAATATCTGTAACACCTGATTCTATTAACTGGACAGGTACAGCAGCCGATGATACTAAAGTCGGAACTGCTGGTAATGACACATTGAATGGTGATGCTGGTAAAGACACATTAGATGGTGGTGCTGGTAATGACACAATCACTGGTGGTTCTTTTTCTGACTTATTAACCGGCAGTGCTGGTGCTGACACATTTGTTTATACAAATGCCAGAGATTCAGCTGGAACAGCAAGACCAGACACAATCGTTGATTTCAAAACAACGGTGGACAAAATTGATTTATTTGCGATTGATGCAAAATCGTCTACACCTATTGTGTCAACTAATCCACTTACAAATGAAGCATTTACATTCATTGGTAATACTACTTTCACTGCTGGCGCAGCTGGCGAAGGTCAATTAAGATTCAATGCAGCGAACAATACATTGGAAGGCAACACGGATGTCAATCCAGCAACTGTAGAATTTTCAGTTGTATTGACAGGTGTGACAGCGGTTTCAGCTACTGATTTCGTTTTGTAATTTTGTAATCTACTGTAAAAGCCACGCTTTCAGGAAACTGGAGGTGTGGCTTTTTTAATGTCTACCAAACTTTAGCGGTAAATTTCTCATCATTAGCTAATTCTAAATGCCCACCATTTTGAGCAATGACAAATAATCCTTTACGCATCGCATAAATAGCAACGTGTTCAGGAATCACCATACCTGCCACAGCTCCTAAAATACAGTTGTCTTTATATCGGGGAATTAACCGTTTAATTTTAGCCAATCGTTCAAGGTGTTCATTGACATCATCTACACTTAAATTGCTTTTACATTCAATGGCAACCGTATCTTTATCATTGACCACTAACAAATCAATTTCCAGTGCTTCACCATCACGTTTAACCACAATGTTTTGTTGGACTTCGTGAACATCAATACCGCGTTCTTGAAATAATCTCACTGCGGCTGGTCGCACAGCTTCTTCAACAAATTCACCTAAACGGTTGCTTAATCTTCCAATGCTGGCATTGACGGCTTTGATTTCTTTCTCTGTTTGCTTCTGACTAGCTGAAAGTTCTTGAATACTTAATCGTGTTTCTTGAAATAAACGAATCATGTCTTCAAAAGTTGGCATGGGTTGAATTGCTGCTTGCATAAATAATTCCTAAAATTTGCAATTATGATTTCTCTAATCGTCGTCTGAATAAGGTTGTGGCTTTGTGCCTGTTGGTAGTTTATGACTGTTTGCTGTTCGTAGTAAAAGTAACCATCCGCCTAACACAAACAGTACGATAACAATGAAAATCAAAATACCCATTTATTTTGTTGCTCACTAAGTAATTCTTTTTCTCGTTTGCAAAATGCGATAGTCCCTGCAAACCAATGCAGGTGATATTTTTCAATGGGTTGGCGGTATTG
>JBAXMT010000286.1:0-3132 GCA_037134135.1 Methylococcaceae bacterium
GTGGTCAAACGGTATCCAATTTTTAGATATAACTATCGAATAATACCGTTTTCATTGTTTGAAAAAGGCGATTAAGCTAGTTTAAATTTTTATCGAAACTAGGAATCAAACATGGCTTTAATCGATTTAGTTGAATACTTCAACGACCGTTTTGAACACGAACACAAGGCAAATTATCGACCGCTGATTCTTGAAAATAATCTTGTCAGTGGTATTTTTGGACAATTAAACACATTCCAAGTTAGCAGCACCTTTTCACCACTGCGGCACATTGCAAATGTGAGCAACGTTTCAGGTCATAGCGTGAAAATCAAAGTTTCAGCAAATGAATCGCCTTATTTGCACAGTTATGAACTTGAAAATTTAGCCTTGAATTCGGGTGAAACCTATATTCATTTTGAATCAGTAATCAGCTTTGATCGATTAGCGCGAACGGTTCACATGCTGAACTATTTGCCGCTTGCTCAATCCAACAAAGTGCTGTTTTTAGACGTTGATCCGCGCCACATTTTAGGCATCAAAAAAGATCACGGCGCGTATTTTGAAACCATGATTGAGCAATGTGGATTGATGACTAAAAATACTGTCATTGTTTTAGCCGTGACCAGTAATTATGTGAAATACAACAACGCGCTGATTCGTGGTTTGAGTAATTATCGGCAACGCGGCTATCAAATTGCTTTGCGTTTTGATCATTTAATTTCTGACAAATACGTTTTTGACCTCATCTCAAAATTAACGCCTGATTACGTCAGTTTATCTGCGCGTCAAATTGAAAATGAAAATTCAAACAATGCGCTAAAAAAATTACACGCTCTAAAACAAGTGATTTCAAACGCGCAAGGCAAAGGGATTTTGCGTCAAATTGATCGTCAAAAATCAGAAATTTTAGCGCGGCAAAGTAGTTTTGACTTTGTTGAAGGCAGTTATTACGAAAAAACGTTAAACGTGGATGATTTTTAAAAGGATTTTGAAGCATGAACAAACAAGAAAATTGGGGCATTAAAAGTTTAGTTAAAGAATTGCGCGATATTCGTGTGCATTCACTTGAAACACGCGACCGCCTTGATAAACCACCTCGATTACCCGACCGAAAAACACTCGCACAAATTTTAGATGGTTTGAGTGGTGCGTTATTTCCAAACCGTTTAGGTCGTCCCGATTTGCGCGACGAAGGCATTGATTATTTTGTCGGCAACACGCTAGACAATGCGTTGCGTGATTTGTATCAACAAATTCACCGCGAATTGCATTTCATCGCCGAGCAAAAAGGGGTCGCGCAGTTTTCAGAATACGATGCAAAAACGATTGTCCAAAGACTTGCCGCGCAATTGCCACGCATTCGCAAATTACTCGATACCGATATTCAAGCGGCTTATCAAGGCGACCCCGCCGCTCGAACGCCTGATGAAGCCTTGGTTTGTTATCCAGTAATTCACGCCATGATTCATCAGCGCATCGCCGCATTGACGGTTTAACGTTAATCGGTACGGCGAAAGAAAAAACTAGCGTGTTGTCGTTTGTGTTGAAAGGTCATACAACTTCTGAAGTCGGTGAAGCATTGAACAAAGTAGGCATTGCGGTTCGCAGCGGACATCATTGCGCCCAACCAATTTTGCGGCGTTTTGGTTTAGAAGCGACGGTGCGTCCGTCTTTAGCGTTTTATAATACGCATGATGAAGTTGACCATTTAGTAAGTACGGTTCGTAAAATCAAAAGCGGTACGTCGTTTTAAACATTCGCCAAACGAAAAAAGCCCGTTTCAAAACGGGCTTTTTTATTGCCTAAAATTTAAAGTCGTGGGCGTTAAACGACTGATTTTGTGTAATAACAAGCGCACCAAAAGCGGTTATTTGCGATTTTACACGCCACTTTTTACTTTTCAATCTGGTTGGGCGCAATCGCTAGGTAAATCGTCTTCTTTTGTTATCGTGTCGATGGCTTTCTGATTGCCGCTTAATGCTTGTTTTGCTAGTTTTCCGCAAGGGTCGTTCGGTCTATTCGTGTAATGCCATGCGACACCGTCGGCGTATTGTTCTGGCAATCCCATTCCGATAAACATTGCTTTTGTGTACTTAAATTCTGAATGTGTTTTTGCTTTATATTTTTTACCCAAAACGCTAGCAATCGCTTCGGGGTCGGTTGGCTTGACTTGTCCGCTATTCACTATGTCGTCAATATCTTTTGCTTTTCCGTTTTCGCACAAGATACTAACGATTTCTTCGTGATGCCTACTAAAAAGACCTTCTGACGATAATTTTGCTTTTTTAGATAGCTGCTCCATTTTGTCAAAATAACTTTCTGCGCCATATTTAACCTCGGCGCATTTAATGTCGGAAGATGACGAGATATTAGAATCGCTCAAATGCCCTGCGATGACATCAATCCTCTTTGAATATGAATCAATTAAACACTGGTCATCAGTACATTTATTTCTAACGGATAACCATTGTTTTTGTGATGCAATCAATTCTTTTGCTGCGTCGCCGCCAATGGAATTTTTTACGGTTTTGAAATTAACCGCCAATTCATCATCAAGTTTGCCGATTTTTTCATTGTTACAGATGGCTTTTTCGATAAACGTTGTGGCTTTGTCGCAATCAAATGATGCTGCAAAAGCCGTTGTTGATACCAATGCCGCGCTGAGAATTAAAAGTGATGTTTTTCTCATGGCTCATCCCCATTCTTCGCTAATTTTCACGCCGTTTTTATACTCTTTTTCTACTTTGTGACCTTCGCCGTCCCATTGGGTCATTGTGCCGTTCACCGTCCCATTTTTATAATGGGTTTCTCTCGATTTTTGCCCGTCTTCATACCAATATGTTTCAACTCCGTCGAGTATTCCATTTTCAAAATCTGCTTCAAATGCTTTTTCGCCGTTGTCGTGCCATACAACTGACCTGCCATTTGCCAAGCCTTTTTCGTAATGTTCTTTTAATTTTTTGTGTCCACTTGGATGATTCATTTCAAGCGTCCCTGTAAATGGTTCGGTTTCGTTTGGCGCATAAGCCAGCCCATTCCGTTTTTCTATGTTATCGGTTGTTTTTCCTGAACAGCCTGTTACCAAGATAGAAAAAAGTAGAATTAACGCGCTAATTGTTTTTATTTTCATTTCATTCTGCCATTAAAGAT
>JBAXMT010000287.1:0-3091 GCA_037134135.1 Methylococcaceae bacterium
CAGAATTGATTTTCCAATTAATTGAAAAAGAACAAAAAGACGGTGAATTAGCTCTTGCAAATGCAAAATTAACAGCCAAAACATTACAAGAAAAAGCAAAGCTGAGTGATTTAGAAAACATTGGGCAATTAACAGAAGATATTACTCATGATTTCAACGAAACGTTGGCGTGTATGTTGGGTTACAACGAAATAAATAATTTTATTTTTAATGACATCACAAATGAAGCGTCAAAATCAGAATTAGAACGAAATACGAAAGAAATTGCAGCGGCTGGACAACGTGCCGTGGAGTTAATTGAAAAAATTAGGTTTTTAATTAGTCGTTAATCAATTTTTTAGATTCGACGCTCATTTCAATGAAAAAAACGACTTTGCGTTATCAAATCAATATCCGTATTTTATTTTTAGCGTGCTGTATTTTTATCATTGGAGGAACAATTACACTTTGGCAAGCTAAACGCGCCGTACAAGATGAAATGAATTCATCGATTCATTTAGCCGTTCAACTTATCGCTTTTAATCTCACACAAACCAACGCCCGCACGGAATGGCTCGCCCAACTTAATGCGTTAAAAGAAACGCGCCATTTACGCATTCAGCTCAAAGAACCGTCTGGAAATGTGTTAAATGTTTCACAATCTGCCATTCCCAAAATCCACACTAATCCGCCTAAATGGTTTGTCAATTTAGTTGCGGGTTCACCCATTAAAATAGAACGTGCTTTGATAACTGATGATGGACAACAACTTATCGTATCGATTGAAGCCAATCCGTTAAATGAAATTCGTGAAGTCTGGCAAGAAAGTTTGGCATTTTTTGGATTGTTATTTTTGCTGATTGTGTCGATTTTTATTGTGATTCAGTTGGTTTTTAATCGCGTCTTAAAAGCAATTTTAGTGATTGTACAAGGGTTAGAGCGCGTTGAATTAGGTCATTTTCAACAGCCTTTGCCCTATTTTTCTAGTGTTGAAATGAATCAAATTGCAGGCGCAATTAATCTTACACTTGAAAAACTAAATGCGGCACAGCAAGAAAATCTCGCACTCACACAACATAATTTAGCGATTCAAGAACAAGAACGTCAACACCTAGCGCAAGAATTGCACGATGAATTGGGACAATCATTGACCGCAATTAAAGTTATGACGGTCACAATTTCACGCGCTGAAAAGTCACAAAATTTACTCATAAAACAAAGCACCGATTCTATTATTCAGATTTGCGATCATTTAATGTGTGTCGTGCGTTCAATGATGCAGCAATTACATCCCGTGTGTTTGACCGAATTGGGTTTAAAAGCTGCTCTTGAAGATTTGATTTCACATTGGCAACAACGTTATTCACATTTAAAAATCGGATTTGAATGTGATAAAGACTGTGAAATGTTATCGGAAAAAATAAGTATTCATATTTTTAGGATAGTGCAAGAAGGCTTAACAAACATTGTTCGACACGCTAACGCCAATCAGGTTTTTATAAATTTAACGCTCAATGAAAATAACTTTTTATTGCTGCAAATCACCGATGACGGACAAGGTTGCGACGCACAAACTATCAAAAATGGATTTGGTCTATTGAGTATGCGCGAGCGTGTATGCAGTTTGGGCGGTGATTTTTTAATTGAAACCCAGCCTCAAAAAGGCATGACAATTCGCGCCAAAATTCCTTTATGAATTCAAAAAAAATAACCGTGATTCTCGTCGATGACCACGCGATAGTTCGGGCGGGTTTTCGTTTGTTACTTGCGACTGAAGAAAATATCGAAGTCATTGCGGAAGCAGAACGCGGTGAACAAGCGTTACAACTTTATGCAGATTTAAAACCTAACGTAATTGTCATGGACTTATCAATGGCGGGAATCGGTGGTTTAGAAACCACGCGCCGTTTGGTTTTGCGACACGAAGAAGCAAAAATTATTGTATTTAGCGTGCATCATGAAAAAGTGTATGTGCAACGCGCCATGAATGCGGGCGCAAAAGGTTACATTTGCAAACACGCGCACCCTGACGTATTAATCACAGCGATTAAAAAAGTTGCAAACGGTGAAATCTACGTTGAACCGAATTTGATTGATGACGCTGGAAATTCGCCAGATTCAATGGATTATCAAACGATTATTGATGACTTTTCACCACGCGAATTTGACGTTTTTTTGTTATTGGCGAAAGGTTTAACCGCTCACGATATTTCTGAAAAATTGTGTATAAGTTATAAAACTGCCGCGAATTACGGCACGAACATTCGCACCAAGTTAAATGTGAATTCGGGCGCAGAATTGGCGCATATTGCGTTGTTGTTGAATTTGACGAAATAAATCCTGTTAAACTGCTAATTAAACACAACGGAATTCGTACAAGTTTTCCATTTTAAACTCTCGTATTTTTAAAATTTAAATGAAAAAAACAAATTTACTCATTGCCCTAATCAACATTATTGAAAATCCAATAGTCGATTTGGTGTCGCACTACAAAGGCTCTAATCGCGCAAATAAAATGGGCGATGCGTTAGAGCATTATGTGAAAGATGTATTTTGTCATTCAATCAACGAAAAAAACGATGTCATTCACGGAGAGTTTTTTTCTTATTTGGGTAATCAAAATAATCCGCCTGATGCCATTATTAGAAATGGCGATGCGATTGAAGTTAAAAAAATCGAAGGTTTAAGTTCGGTAATTGCTCTAAACAGTTCCTATCCAAAAGATAAACTTTATCGTGATGATTCGCGTATTACTGAGGCGTGCCGAAATTGTGAAAGTAGCGACTGGATAGAGAAAGACATTATTTACGCGATAGGCGTTTCACCTAAAAATACCGATAAATTGAAAGCATTATGGCTGATTTATGGTGATTGTTATGCGGCAGAACGGGAAGTTTATCAACGTATCGCCGATAAAATTTCACAAGGTATCCAAGAAATTCCAGATGTAGAATTTATCGAAACCAATGAATTGGCTAAAGTTAAAAAGGTTGATCCGTTAGGCATTACCGATTTGCGGGTGCGTGGTATGTGGCACATAGAGAATCCAATCAAAGTATTTAATTATGTTGCAACTATTGAGGCACAACATGATTTTACGGTTCATGCAATT
>JBAXMT010000288.1:0-3088 GCA_037134135.1 Methylococcaceae bacterium
TCAAACAACAATTTAAAAAACTCACTCAGCAAATCACACCGTTTCATTAAGCATTGAACGCATATCCGTTGAATATGCTGATTTTATGGGTTGAAAATCATTGTGTGCGCTCATCAACCCTGTAATCAATCCAACGTGTTGTAATTGCTGTTTCAAATTTACAAGATGCTGGCTAATTAACGTCGTAGTTTGGGGCTGTTGATTTTTAAAATAAGTATTCACCACGCCATTTTGAGAAGAAATTACACAATTCACTTCACCTAAATTTGGTGGTGTGAGCGTTAAATTTACTGACCAATTCTTTGCTTGTTCATTTGCCGAAGATTGATTTGTTTTATCGCGTTGAATTTCCATTTTTAACGTTTCTGCCTGATTTCCCATCAAAAAAGGTAATTCAAATGCCCATACTTGTTTACCATCTTCTTTTGGTAATGAGTGCAACTGATCAATCACCACTTTTGCCAAGGCATTTTCAGTTTTAGTATGTAATTGTTGCAAACCATTCACTTGCGTTTCACTCAACGATAATTCAGTTTTTTGTGCGATGCCTTGCTTAAGCGTGTCCATCAATTTGAATAAATCATTTTTGAAATCGGTAGCAACAGGCTCATCGAGAAGTGGTGCGAGAATAATTTCTGACGACGATGCCATCATTTTTGCATCATTGCTGACTTTCAAATTAGGCAAAATTTCAACTGCAAGTGTTTTTAATGATTGCGGAATGTTTTCAGAACGTGAAAGTAACAATAATTGTGTGTGCAATTCGCCTTCATTTTGCTCAACTAATTTTGCAATTTCAGGATTCGGAGCAGATTCTTGCTTCAACAAATTTTGCAATAAGGTTGAAGTAAGTTGTTTTAACTCATTCGTCGCGCTGGTGTGTTGCAATAAATTAAGCAACGGCATTTTCAAATCAGCGGGTGGTTTCGGCATTTGAACAGGCGTTTGAATTGTTGTCGGTGCTTTTGACGTATTATTTGCCACCGTTTTCGCGTCAAAAAAAAGTCCTGAAGAATAAATTAAATGTTTCAATTTCAAGGGATTAAAAAGCTGTTCATTGGGTTGCAAATGTTCAAATAACGCCGCCGCATTTTGTTTTAACGTCGTTGCCAAAGAATCATTTTTAATTTCAAGTTGTGGCAAATCGCTGCGAAGTTGATTTAACAAAACAGCAGGCGATTCGTGGCGCGGCAAAAGTTGACGCATAAATGCAGCAATTTTTTCTTCTTGAATTTGAGCGGGTAATACGGTTGACGGCAATTGTTTAAATTCTGGTACGGCACCAATTTTTGTCATTGCCAATGTTAATGCTTGACCTACTTTTAATGATTCACCTGGTAACAGCTGCAATTGAGCATGATCGACAGTAATAAGCATTTTTTTACTACTTGCACTATTTTGTGAATCGGCAATTACTAATTCTAGCTGAATTTTATGACCCACAAGACCAACGACGTTAGCCTCAATCGGTTGCTGATTTTGAGCGTGTTGCACAAAACTTTTCAATGATTCATCAATTCGATTTACCAACGGCGCGGTTGCCAACGTTAATCGCATTGCATTCATTTTTTCAGCACTTGGCGGCGTACTCGCATAACGCTGAGTATCGAGCGCAACCAATTTGAATTCTAATTCTGGCGTGAGTTTGGTGACTTGAAGCGTTACATTTTGACCAAGATACGGCGTAAAAGTGGCGCGTTGATTTTGATTTTCAACGGTGAGCGTTTGCCCACCCCATTTGAGTGTAATTCCAGTCGGATTGATTGCGGTTACAGTCACAGCAATTTTTTGTCCAACGATTAAATTCAAATTATTTTCAACCAAAGTTTTCATGGCTTGCAAAATTTGACTGTTGAACGAAGTTTGAATATCCATAAAATCCGATGCTTGAAAGAAAATAATAATGACACTGTATCGTGAGTTTCGCGTAAAACTAAAGTCGAACGTTGGAAATTAGCTGTGACGTTTCATAAAATCCTGAACTGAAATTACCGCTTTTTGCCATGCGATGTTCGCTTGTAATTGTTCACGATTTAACAAAAATTTACCGCGCATTTTTTGCAAACGACGTTCACGTTCAGAATTATTTTCAATCGGTAATGCGTTTAAAACTTCAATCGCAGCAGTTGGATTATTACAAACTAAAACCATGTCGCAACCCGCTTGCAATGCGATTTTGGCGCGTTCTGAAAAACTCCCCACACTCGCCGCGCCTTCCATACTTAAATCGTCACTAAATACCACGCCATCAAAAGCCAATTCTTCACGCAGAATTTTTTGAATCCAAAATTTTGAAAATCCTGCGGGTTGCGCGTCAATCTGAGAATATAAAACGTGTGCAGGCATAATGCCTTCCAAACCTTCGGAAATCAGTTGGCGAAACGGTTGTAAATCATTGTTACGAAGCGCGTCCAAATCACGTTCATCAATTGGCAAAGTCAAATGTGAATCCAACGCTACCGCGCCATGACCAGGAAAATGTTTGCCTGTTGCCGCCATACCCGCACGAATCATTCCGCGTCGAAATTCACTGGCAAGTTGAGTAACTTTTTCGGCATTTTGTGAAAATGCTCGATTACCAATAATTGTACTCACGCCACAATCGACATCTAAAACGGGGGCAAAACTAAAATCGACACCGACGGCTAATAATTCCACCGCCATTAACCAACCTGCAACTTCGGCGATTTCAGGTTCATTTTCGTACAAAGCCGCTGGCGGTAAGCGTGTAAAACCATTTTGAAAACGTTGCACTCGCCCACCTTCTTGATCGACCGCGATAAGGATTTCACCGTTTCGAGCGGTACGAATTTCTTGAATTAAATCGGTGACTTGTTCAGGACTTTCGTAATTTCGCGAAAACAAAATCACCGCGCCAACATTGGGATGATTGATAATTTCGCGTTCTGAATTCGTCAACGTAGTTCCCGCAATATCGAGCATCACCGCGCCAAAATCTTGAGTCATTTTATAACCCCGCACACGCATAAATGCCATCGGCGTTTCGCCAATAACCTTTGTAATCCATGCCGTAACCAAAAACATAACGGTCAACCACTTTCAAACCCACAAAATCAGCGGTCAATGG
>JBAXMT010000289.1:0-3077 GCA_037134135.1 Methylococcaceae bacterium
ATTTGAGTAATCGAAACACCATAAAAATTCGTAAAAAACGAAAGGCGCGAAAACTAGGCAAAATCGCCAGCAAATCAATTAACGCTAACGGTGTCAGCATATAACCAATTTTTGCTTTCATTACTGCGCCCAATGCCTGTCCAGACGGAAACGAAATGTTCAGATATTGCGCTCTTTCATACTGTTTCAAAATAATTAAATGACAATCACTCGACAGCCAAACGCGCAACAAATACTCTATCGTGAAGACAACAAGAATCGCTTGTTCAAAGGTTTCACTGAGTTCATCGGTTTTATTGTCGATTTCATGAATGAGAAAAAATACGCTGAAAAGCACCATGCTGATGATAAAAAAATCCACATAGCCTTTGTAACGACTGTTTGGATTTTCCAGCAAGTTATAAAAAAACAATTTTGTGTTTTTATAGCGTTGCGATGCTTTTAAAAAATAGGCGAATTTAACAATCATGATGAAAGAACAAAGTGCAGAAACCTGAGAATTTGAATGGTGGGGCATTTTACCAGAAATGCCTACGCGATAAGGCGACAATAAAAAAACCGCCCTTTTGCGATTATCCAAAAGGGCGGTTTTAACATCACAAGGTGTCACGCGGTAGGGGCGAAAAATTTTTCGCCCTTACTTACGACAACACAAAATCATCCGCCGTCAAATTCTCATTTTTTATAAACATCACCGCGATTCCCCATTGTCATTACAAAAATCAACAACTCGTCGTCTTTGATTTCATAAATCAGCCGATATTGTCCAACACGCAAACGATAAAAATCACTGCCTTGCAACGGTTTTATATCCAATTCCGAATTAAAACGTGGGTTATCTCGAAGCAACGCCAATTTTTCTTTAATCGCGTCTCGTTGCTTCGCATGACATTTATCTAAAAACTTCTCAACGTCTTTGTGCAGTTTTAAACGGTAAATCACGACACGAATTCTACAAATTCGCTGTAATTTCCCCGTTCGATGTCTTGGTGCGATTTTTCAATTATCGCCATTTCATCGCTGCTCACATCATCGTCAAAATCCAAAATGTGGCATTTCGGAACGAGGCTTATAAAGCTCATCACTTGTTGATAAGCGTCGTCTTCAATTTCGAGTACCAACGTTTTCATGCTTTCACCAACACAAAATCATCCGCCGTCAAATTCTTAAAGCCCGTCAATTCAATTTCCATTTCGGTGGTTTTCGGGTCGCTGTCGAGGTTCAATTTTACAATCGTGGTCGAATTCACAAAATCCATTTCATAACGCACTTGGTTGATTGCGTTAAAGGCTGTCGTGCCAACAAAACTCAACGTGCCACCCGCAATCGCGCTTAAATCCATGACTTCGCCAACAACAGAAAAATCAAAATCGGTAATGATGTCACGCTTATCTTTGCCCACGCCTGAATCGCTTGTTGCAAAAATGAATGTGTTTGCACCCGCGCCACCACTCAAATTATCAACACCTGCTCCGCCAATTAGCGTATCGCTTCCGTTGTTGTCTAAACGGTTTGATTCTGAGCCTACAACGTCACCATAAACCGTATCATTGCCTTCACCTCCGATTAGTAAATCATCACTCAATCCACCATACAAAGTATCGCTTCCTAATCCGCCTAATAAGACATTTTTAGCCAAATCTGTAGCTGCATAGTACCTATCTTTAGAATAGGTACTAAATTGGATGGGATAGGCACGTTGTATCATGTAAGTTTGTAAGGCACCTGCACTCAATAAATCATTACCTGTTCCACCCAATATCGTATCCGCAGCACTATCGAAGCCACCCAGAATAGTATCGTTACCATCGCCGCCATCAATCCAAGAAATTGCTGTCTCACTTCCTGAATAAATGTCATTTTCAATTCTATCGTTGCCACCTAAGCCCATAATTCGTACTACTTTTGCATTTGGCAACGATTTTACATAGAACGCATCGGCATTTTCAGTTAAAGAAAAATCCCAATCAAAAACCATATCCGCAGGTGGTTTTGTGGCATCAGTTTCAAACGAATTTGTGAGAGCATTAGCCGCATTTGCATCGGCAAGAACTTTCGCATCAGCAATTGCTTTGGCATCAATGATAGCTTGAGCGTCTGCCTTAGCTTTTGCGTCGATAATGGCTTGTGCATCAGCAAGGGCTTTCGCATCGTCGGCGATTTTCGCATCTACAATCGCCTTTGCGTCGGCAACCGCTTTCCGCATCAGCAATAGCTTTAGCATCCGCAAGGGCTTTGGCATCGGTGGCAATTTTGGCATCAGCAAGAGCTTTAGCGTCTGCAATCGTTTTTGCATCGAGAATGGCTTTGGCATCGGCAATTATTTTTGCGTCTGCAATCGCTTTCGCATCCGCAACGATTTTAGCGGCAGCGGCATCTGAAATAGCTTTCGCATCTGCAATTGCCTTCGCGTCGGCAATCGCTTTTGCGTCCGAAATGATTTTGGCATCGGCGATGGCTTTCGCGTCGGCAATAATCTTGGCATCAGCGGCAGCTTTTGCGTCCGAAATGATTTTGGCATCGGCGATAGCTTTCGCATCAGCAATAATTTTGGCATCGGCAATGGCTTTGGCAGCAGCGGCATCGGCAACTGCTTTTGCGTCCGAAATGATTTTGGCATCTGCAATAGCTTTCGCATCAGCAATAATCTTGGCATCCGCAATCGCTTGTGCGTCAATAACAGCTTGAGCTTGCGCTTCTTGTTCATCGATAAACGTTTGTATATTTTCTCGTGTATCGCCAGCGAATTGCAGATATTGAATGTTCGATAACGTGTCGGTGCCGTCGTTGATTTCGTCATTGCCGACATACTCGACCACAATTTGTGGAACACCAGTGTCAATGTTGACGATGATGTTGTAATCATCTTGAATCGCGCTAAAAATGGCGGTATTTTGACCTGAACCACCGTCTAAACTGTCGTCACCGCTACCGCCTTCCAACGTGTCATTGCCGCCACCACCTAAAAGCGTGTCGAAACCTTCGCCGCCGTTTAGGTTTACTTGGGTGTTGCCGCCGTCTACTTCTTGAATCAAATTATCCAACTCGTTGCCCGTGCCGATAGTCGCTTTCGTGCC
>JBAXMT010000290.1:0-3076 GCA_037134135.1 Methylococcaceae bacterium
GCATCTGGTTATACCGAAAATTGGGATTTAATTTCAAGGCAACGCAAAGAACAATGTGGTTATGTTTGTCAGCAATGCGGTATTGATTTGAGTAATCATAAAAACCTGATGCAAACCCATCATGCTAACGGTGTGAAAAGTGATAACAGTTCGAGCAACTTAAAGGTTTTGTGCATTGAATGTCACAGTGATCAGCCTTCTCACGGACACATGAAAAGCAGTGCATCACGCGAGATTTTGGAAATTAAAAAAATTAAAGCGCGTTCACCTTATTTCAGAAAAGAACCAACGTATATTCAACAAAATAATGAAACGATTACTGAAACACAGGTTGTTAATCCATTACAAACTAAGTTAATCGCAGAATTCACTGAAACAACTCACACTCAACAAATTAAAAAACAATTTATTGTTGAAGATGGTATTGCAACCGATACAGAAACTGGCTTGATGTGGTTGCAGTTTGCTTATGGTCAACAGTGGAAAAATGGGAATTCATTTGGCAATCCAGAAAAAATAAATTGGAGGATTGCCATGAAAACGCCTCAAGTATTTAATCAACATGGAGGTTATAAAAATTATACTGATTGGCGTATCCCATCTATTGGCGAATTGACGATGTTAGTAGATCAATTGAGTTTTTTGTATAGCAAAAAAATTGAACTTTTGAATTTTCACAATACAAAATACTGGTCTGCTACAGAAAATGTAGATGATACAGAATATGCTTGGTTTGTTGATTTAAAACAAGGGACTTTATGGGGTAGCAAAAAGCCTTTTAGTGTGAATGTGACATTTAAATTAGATCAACTTAGTGTTTTATTAGTACGCGATCCTAGAAAAAATCTAATCATCGAAGAAAATAATAAACAAGTCATCAATAAATCAGACCGTCAAATTTACAAAATGCCATACCCTTCACAAGAGAAAATAAATGATCCTGAATTGTCAGTATCAACAACATCAAAAAATGATGTTAACAATTCAACAGAATCAATAGCTGTAGTTCCATTATTAAAAGATGAAGCCACCCAAGATTTTGAGGATATGTTTTGAACCGCGAAGAATTAGACAAAAAAATCAGCGAAGCATTTAGCGATTTAGTAATTGATAAAGCCTTAGTGCGGAGTTTGAAAATTCGGGATAAACGCACCATTCCGAGTTTTGTTGAAGAATGGTTAATTTCACGCTTTCAAAAATCAGGCAAATCGAATGCCGACATTTATCAAGATGTCACCGCGTTTATGAGCAAACATTTACCCGCCAAAACCGAAAAAGAACGCATCAAACACGAATTGCAATCGGGCGAAACCGTAACCATTTTGGATCGTTTTAACGTCCGAATTGATATTGCGAAAGATAAAAAGATGCTCACCATTCCGTGCATCGAAGAAACCAGTGCGCGAGTTTCAAATGAGGTTATCGAACAAAATCCAATTCTTTTAGAAGGCGGTCAGTGGGGCGCAGGGCGTTTGATGGTTCGCTCCGAAGGCAGAATTAACGTGATTGAAATGGTGGATTTTAAACCGATGCAATCAGGCAAAGTCGATTTGCAGGCGTTAATCAAAGCACGGGAGCATTTTTCAACCCGCGAATGGATTGCATTATTGCTTCGCACGATGGGTTATGAACCGTCGGCTTATACCAAAGCACAACAAAATAATTTGATTTTGCGCTTGTTGCCGTTGGTGCAGAATAATTTGAACATGATGGAACTTGCGCCAAAAGGTACGGGAAAGTCGTTTATTTTTTCAAATTTGAGCCGTTACGTTTGGGTGAATAGCGGTGGCGCGTTGACGCAAGCGCAGTTATTTAAAAATTTGAACACCAAAGAAATCGGTTTAATGGGGCGTTATGATTTATTGGTTTTGGACGAAGGGCAATCGATTAGCTTTAAAGGTGCGGACGATATTCACGCGAAATTCAAAGATTATTTAGAATCGGGACATTATTCGATTGGCAATGACAAAATCACCAGCGAATGCGGGTTGATGATTTTAGCCAACATTGATTTATACCACGACGGCAGCCCAAGACGGCGTGATTACATTCGCCATTTGCCGCCGATGTTTCACGACAGCGCATTGATTGACAGATTTCACGGCATTGTTGCAGGTTGGGAAATCCCACGATTCACAACAGAATGCGCCGCGCAAGGTGTGGGAATTAAAGCCGATGTGTTTGGCGAATATCTGCATCAATTACGGCTGGTGAGTCACCATGAATTTCCGTTTGGTGAATCTCCTCCGTTGAAAGGTGATAGCCGAGATGTGAAAGCGGTTGAACGTCTTGCCAAAGCGTTGTCTAAATTATTGTTGTTAAATCCTGACCATGCAGATTATGAAAAATTCGTTTTAACGCCTGCAAAAGCCTTACGCCAACGTGTTCGCTCTCAGCTTGTCGAATTAGATTCACATGAATTTTCAGGCTGGCTCGATGTTTCAGTTTAAAATAAAAACGACGATTATTTAATACAATTACCAAAATCTAAAAAAGGAAAAACTTATGTTACTAATCCCTGCGATTGATTTAAAAGAAGGAAAATGTGTGCGTTTGCGTCAAGGGCGCATGGAAGATGACACGGTATTTTCAGATAATCCTGTTGAGGTCGCTGGACGTTGGGTTGAAGCGGGCGCGAAACGGATTCATTTGGTGGATTTAGATGGCGCGTTTGCTGGAAAACCGCGCAATGCTGAAGTTGTTCACGCGATTGCCAAAGCCTATCCGAATTTGCCGGTGCAAATCGGCGGTGGCATTCGTGATGAAGCCACAATTGAAGCGTATTTAAACGCAGGCGTTCAATATGTGATTATCGGCACAAAAGCTGTTCAAGACCCACAATTTGTCCGTGAAATGGCGGCGAAATTTGCAGGTCATGTGATTGTTGGTTTAGATGCCAAAGATGGCAAAGTTGCCACTGACGGTTGGGCGACGGTTTCACAATTCGACGTAATCGAATTAGCGTTGGAATTTCAAGAAAATGGCGTTGCGGCGATTATTTACACCGACATTTCCCGTGACGGCATGATGCAAGGCGTGAACGTGGAAGCCACGGCACGATTGGCACGCGCCATTT
>JBAXMT010000291.1:0-3071 GCA_037134135.1 Methylococcaceae bacterium
CTTGACGCGAAACATTCGATTGTCGCGCTAATTCGCTGATGCTGAGGTCTAATTCTTTGCAACGCGCTTTCACATATTCTTGAAAATCATAAATTCTCATAATCTCATTTTTTGGTCGGTTAAAAAAATTTGACTTAATTTACACCGCGTCAACCAAAGTGTAAAACGGTTTGTGTTAGAATCAGTTCGTCGTGAAATTTACACAAAAAGTTTAATGGCAAACGCACTCTGCTCCTTTGTGCGTTTGTTTAGTTTTTCACAAAAGGAGCTTTATCGTATCCCGAAGGAGGGATTATGAACAAAATACAATCGATACTAAGATTGTTCAGTGCATCAATTTTATGGTTGATGGTGCTTACATCGTCTGTAATGGCAGCGGGATTTTTTCCAATGCCACCAACATTATTTACACCTGCAAACAACGCAAAAGATGTTCCTCAAAATAAGGTGTATTTTAGTTGGTCAAATAAAAATGTGAGTAGCACAACGCCAGAGCCAGCTACTGAAAACGAAGTGCAATTCAGTGATGAAAAATCTTTTAGTTGTGATAAAAGTAGCACCTGTAATAAAACTCCGACTGGTAAATCTACAACCCTGACTAGAGATATGGCTTATTCAGGAAAAGTATATTTTTGGAGAGTTCGCTCGAAAATTAACGGATTCTGGTCTGATTGGACAACTGCTCGATCATTTACGACAGCGATATTAGATTTTTCAAAGATAGCTGTTGATTTTAATTCAAGTGCTTATCGTAGTAATAACCCATTGTACCCAGCATTTGCTCCTAAAAGTGTTGGTGGAACGATAGACAGAGGAGCTTTGGGAAATTGTACATGGTATGCCAATGGTCGCGCACGCGAGCTTGGTTTTACGGTTGGTTTAAAATCGCTAACGGGTACGGCTAAAACGTGGGCTACATCCGCCAAAAACGCGGGTATAGTCGTTGACTCCACACCAACAGCTGGATCTATCGCACAATCTACTGAGAATCGTCTGTCTTATGGTGCTTTAGGACATGTTGCATTTGTTGAAAAAGTTAATGCTAACGGCACATTGTTAATTTCAGAATCTAGTTATGCACCAGGAGTTAAAGATTGGGATTTTGACTATCGACCAAGAGATAATGTTAAGCCATCTGAATTTAACAATTACATTCATGTAACAAAACCTTAGTGTTTTAGTTCATGAGAATTAAGAAGTCTTTTACGATTCTAGTTCTATCAAGTAGCGTTCTTTTTGGACGTTACTTGCTAACGCCTGTTGAACAAACACCAATACAAAAAGAAATCCCAATTGAAAAAATAGAGCATTCAATTCAAAAACAGCAAATCATTCAACCGACAAAAATTTATTGGAAAAATTTCAGCGAAACCAATTTTGATTTGAATGAACAAATCACCCAACAAAAAGAAACTGATTTAAACGAAATGGCAAATTGCCCAGAATGTTTGCAGAAACTCAAAAACAGATTACTGCATGGCAGTTTAAAAGAAATCGCAAAACTGGCTAACGAAATGGCTGAAACCAATAATCCAAATTTAGCAACGTTGTTGGCAGAAATGATTGATAAATCGAATCAAAACCAACGCCGAAATGTTTTATTAGAAGCCTTGCAAAAGTTTAACTCGCCTGACGTAGCGAAAGCCTTTGCAAATTATTTGACGGGCGAGCATGAAGTTTCAGATATGTTGCGTTACCAATTGGCAACAAACATCAATCAAACGACTGACCGCCAACAGGTTCAACGTGATTTGATGCAACTGTTTAACGAAACGCAAAATCCTGTGACTCGAAATCAATTATTAGCCATTGATTATCCTGAAATGGTGGCGCAAGTGAGCAATCAAGCCTTAACGGATAATGATTTGCCGTTGTTTAATCAAGCGAAAGAACAATTGATGAGTAACCCTTATGACACGGCACCAGATGCGTTGTTGAGTTTGAAAGATTCGTTACCGCCAGACGAGATGCAACAAGCTCTCAACACTTGGATGGAACGGCAAGGCAGCGGAACACGATTGGATTTTATCAATGATAAATTTGCACAAGGCGGTTATTCGCCAGAAGAACAAACGATGATGTTAGAGGCTTTGATGCACAGCGAAAATCCAGTGCAAGGTGCAGAAATTATTACCCACAATCAACTATAACAACCCATTAACTTATGAAAACACGACCATTATTTTTAGCGTTATCGCTCGTTGTAACATCAACGGTTGTTTGTGCCGCCGCACCAAAACCCACTTTAAACACGCCTGCAAATGGCGCGATAAATGTACCGCAAGAAAATGTTAAATTTAGTTGGTCATCAAAAGGTGCAACCAATTCGCGGATTGTAATTAGTCAAAATGCGGCTTTCAGTGGTTTTGTAGACAACAACGAAAAAAGTGCTTGCGATAAAACGTGCATCACAAAAACAACAGGTTCGGCGACGAGTTACATCAAAACAATGGATTTAGCTGGTCAAACGTATCATTGGAAAATTCGGGCAAATAATTCTACAGGTTCAAGTGATTGGTCAGATGTGCGTAAATTTACAACGAGGCAAGCAATGAAAATAACACCTCTTGAAAATATGTCAGACATCGCACAAGGTTTTGGTTTGTGGAATGCGTATTTTGGTGGCTTTCACACAGGCTACGACATTGGCACAGAAAACAGTAATCCCACTATTTATGCCGTTGAAGATGGAACGGTGGTTTGGAATTCAACGGATTTAGCCAAATACACCAGCCATTACAGTAAGTATTTCAATGCGTTTGTCGTGGTGAATCACGGTAATTTTTATGCGTATTACGGGCATTTGAAATCGACGTTGAAAATTGGCGACAAAGTCAGCAAAGGCAAATCAATCGGCACAATTCGTGACGCTTACGATGGCGAAAATGCGCTAGATAGAGAAAACAACCATTTGCATATTTCGATTTCAACAGGTTCAGATTGGCAAAAGTCGGGCTGGGGGTATCAGTTAACACAAAGCGGCTTGAAGCCGTTTGTTGATCCGAAAAGTTATATTGGGTTGTGATTTTGCCTTATTTAATTAAAAGTAGTAATGTTTCTACATTTTATAA
>JBAXMT010000292.1:0-3054 GCA_037134135.1 Methylococcaceae bacterium
GAATTTCGTTTTTTGAATGCTTTGCAGGATAAAAAAGCACAAACAGATAACAACCTTGTTCCATTCCCAGAACATCTACCGCTTTACAATTGGCATTCTTTTTTTCAACGTGGCAGAGGATAATTTTATGAGTAAAAGTACCTCCGTGTTTTACAAAGTCCCTTTATATTCTCTTGAATTACCAAGCAAATATATAAAGTTGATTCAGCAAATAATCAAATTAAATGATTCATTAACTACAAATTTTCCAATTGAAACTGTTGGTGATGTTCTTGAAATTGATGCTAATAAACTTTCAAAATGTCCGCGTATTGGAAATTCAAGTATCGAGATACTTTTTGAATTTAAAAGCGAATTACACAAATCAGCACGCAAAATTGAAAACGCATATCAGAAAATGCAAACTCAAGAAGGCAATAATAATGTGAATTTCAACTTTGCTAAAATGGTAACTTTTCGCCAAGAAGTTCAAATGACAGAGCCAACTGTAGTAATTGAAGAGAAACAATCACTAATTGGCTTTTCAGAGGCACAGTTAGAAACTTCATTAAATCAACTGGCTTTATCGCCACAATATGAAAAGCTCATCAAAAGAATTTCAAGCTCGATGGGTGTTGTAAATATAGTTCAAGATATTCTTGATATTGATCCAATTGAATTTTCCAATGTACCTGCCGTTGGTAAAACGTATGTCGATTTGTTAGTTAATTTTCAAAATGAATTTATTCAAGCAGGTGCATCACAAGACATTTCAGAACAAATAGAACTCGTAGAAGAAATAGAAGAACCGCCACAAATTACGCTTTCAGTAGAACAATTAGAAACACCATTAAATCAATTGGCTTTATTACCACCACACCAAAAACTAATTAAAAGAATTTCTGTGGTCATGAGCAATATCAATACGGTTCAAGACATTCTTGAAATTGATCCTGTTCAATTTTCAGAATTGCCAAAAATAGGTAAAACCTACGTTAATCAGTTAATCGAACTCCAAAAACAATTACCTGCTTTTTTAGAAAAACAAACACAAAAATCATCACTTTTCACAGAAAATTATTCGATAGAACTGAATGAAATCGACAACGTTTTAATCGAAGATGTTGAAGGTTATTTGTGGACATTGGACGAAATGAGAATGGACATTGCCCTTTCGCGCTGGGGATTTAATCAGTCGCATGAATCACTTGAAGAGGTTGCAAATCGACATAACTTAACAAGGGAGCGAATTCGTCAGATTGAAAAACCAATAAATGCCAATTTGCCACTAAATTTCAGGATTCAACCCAAAGTTTTATGGGCGAATATCCGTGAAAAAATGACTGAAGATTTAACGATTTTATTGCCAAATTTGGCTAAATGTTTTGCCACTGAAAAGTTGTTTTACGATTTCATTGAACGCTGCTGCCAAGTTGAAAGTGGGAACATTAGCAAAATCATTTTTACTGAGATTAACCCTAAAATCATCAACTCATTTTTCTGTTTCAACCCTTCGCCTATTTCACAAGAAATAATAATAAACGAACTGATGTCGAATTATGGTCATAGCAAAGCAACTGCTGTTAATGGACTTAAACAACTGGCAAAAAACGATAGAATTGAAATCACCGTTGATGGAATTTATCCTAAAAAACTAGCTAGACCAGAAGCTGTTGCTCATGTTTTAACTGTTTATCCAGCGGGTTTGCCTTGGAAAGATATTTCTAAAATAATCAATAAAAAAAGTTGTTCATCAACGTTATTTGATGAAACAAGAGCGACTGGTGGTTTTAACGATTCAGAATATGTTTATTTGAGCGCAAAAGGAACATTTCGTCACTTAATGTTTCTTAACCTTGAGCAGTTCAATATTCCTGAAATCATGCAACATTTGCTTGATTACTTTGAACAACGCAAATTGAATGCGCTGCATTTACATGATTATTATCAACAGAACAAAATACAACGTACTGAAATTGAGTATTTTACGTTGCGTCATATTGTTCGTGGGTACGGTGAAGAATATGGTGTATTTTTCAATGGTCAATCGGGTTCAGACAGCATCAGTATCGACAAAAATGCAACTCGAATCACGCAAGCCGACGTTGTTGTAAGTATGCTGAACGAATCGAAGATTGCAATGACTATCCATGAAATAGCCGCACTACTTAGAAGTAAAAGTACAGGTCATGCTTCATTTTATCTCGATGGTTTAATGGAAAGAGGCACGGTTGTTCGTGTTGATAAAATGGTTTATACCACGCCAGAAAAAGCCTTTGGCAACATGAATATCGATATTGTCATGCAAATTGTAAAAGACATCATGAATACTGAAAATGCCGTTGTTGAAGCTGACGTTTTTCGTGAATATGTCAACATGGAACTTAATTTGAGTTATTCAAAGTACATTTACATTGCACTGGTTAGAAGCCAGTTAAACGAATTGGGTTGGTATCGTAACAATACCTTATTTGGTAAAACACCAATCCCATATAAGAATTTAGCTGATATGTGCAGACAACTATGCAAGCAAGAACTTTCAAACAGTGAAAATGCCAAAATTTTACAAGGGGCGGTTTGGCTAACTAATTCTGTTACATTTGAAGCAATTCATCAGTGGAAAATTGCAAATGAATCAGGCTGGGAATAATTTGGTGGGTGAAGTGGAATGAAAATAAATAAGCTGATTTTAAAACATTACCGCCGCTTTGCCGATGTAAAAATTTCGTTTGAATCGCAGAATTCTAACAACACGACTGTTTAAATTTGAGAAAATTTTATGACACAAATTCACCAAGAAGATGTTATTGAAAGCATCGCGCAAGCCTTGCAATTCATTTCGTATTATCACCCGCAAGATTTTATTCAAGCTTTGAATGACGCGTATTTGCGCGAAGAAAGTCCTGCCGCCAAAGACGCAATGGCGCAAATTCTTATCAACTCGCGTATGTGTGCCGAAGGGAAACGTCCGATTTGCCAAGACACTGGCATAGTGACGGTGTTTGTCAAAATCGGAATGAGTGTGCAATGGCAAAGTGATTTGAGTTTAGCCGACATGATTAACGAAGGCGTGCG
>JBAXMT010000293.1:0-3034 GCA_037134135.1 Methylococcaceae bacterium
GCAATGCGTAACGATGGCGGTTCATTTACCGATTACGAAGTGCATAAATTTTTACGCAAAAAGGGAATTGAAAATCCCGAAGGTGAATGGTTCAAATGCGCGGTAAAAGACGTGCAAGCGGCAGTTTTAGCGATTAAAAGCGGTGAAAATAACGACGATAATCGCACGTTAAATTTTGGAATGCGCCCCGAACAACAAGACGCGGTAGATAAAGCGATTTCGTATTTCGAGAGTTTCAAAGCCGAAAACCCAAATCAAACGCCGCATTTTCTGTGGAATGCCAAAATGCGTTTTGGCAAAACGTTTGCTTCGTATCAATTAGCCAAAAAAATGGGCTGGTTGAAAATTTTAGTTTTAACGTTCAAACCTGCCGTTCAAAGCGCGTGGGCAGAAGATTTACAATCGCATCTTGATTTTGAAGGTTGGCAATTTGTGTCCAAAAATGGACTTAACCCTGACGCAATAGACAAAACAAAACCGATTGTGTGCTTTGGTTCATTTCAAGATTATTTGGGCAAAAACAGCGTTGGCGGCATCAAAGTTAAAAATGAATGGGTGCATTCGACCAATTGGGATTGCGTGATTTTCGACGAATATCATTACGGCGCGTGGCGCGAAAGTGCAAAAGAATTGTTTGAAGCAGAAGGCAAAAAAGAGTTGGAATTTGGCGAAGGTGAAGGGATTGACTACTTTGCCGAAGAAAATATGCCGATTACCACAAACCATTATTTGTATTTGTCTGGCACACCGTTTAGAGCGATTGCGTCGGGTGAGTTCATTGAAGAGCAAATTTTCAACTGGACGTATTCAGACGAACAACGCGCTAAGGCGAATTGGGTAGGTGAAAAAAATCCTTATGCTTCGTTGCCTCGAATGGTGATGATGACCTATCAATTACCTGATGCGATTCGTGACATTGCTATGAAAGGTGAGTTTAACGAGTTTGATTTAAACATTTTTTTTGTCGCAGAAGGTGAAAAAGAAAATGCGCGGTTCAAGTTTGAAAACGAGGTGCAAAAATGGCTCGATTTAATTCGTGGTTCGTTGAGCGAAACAACGATTGATAATTTAAAAATGGGGGCGCAAAAACCGCCATTTCCTTTTTCTCACGCGCCACTACTGAACGTTTTAAATCACACGTTTTGGTTTTTGCCGAGTGTTGCGTCATGCCAGGCAATGGCAAATTTACTCGCGCAACGACAAAATACGTTCTATCACGATTACACTGTTGTCGTTGCTGCTGGAATTAGCGCAGGCATTGGCGTTGAAGCCTTGCCGCCGATTCTCAAAGCTATGACCGATAATCCGTTAAAATCAAAAACAATTACCTTGTCGTGCGGAAAATTAACAACAGGCGTTTCGGTCAAACCGTGGACGGGGATATTCATTCTGCGAAATTCCTCTAGCCCTGAAACCTATTTTCAAGCGGCGTTCCGAGTACAAACGCCGTGGGTAATCAAAAATCCTGACAGCGTTTCGCCTAACAAAGAAGTGATTTTAAAAGAGGAATGTTACGTTTTTGATTTCGCACCAGACCGCGCATTAAAACAAATTGCCGATTACAGTTGCCGCTTAAACGTCAATGAATCCAATCCCGAAGCGAAAGTTGCCGAATTTATCAATTTTCTGCCCGTTTTAGCGTATGACGGCAGTTCAATGAAACAAGTCGATGCGGCGGGCATTTTAGATATGGCAATGAGTGGCACAACCGCAACGCTGTTGGCGCGTCGTTGGGAAAGTGCATTGCTAGTGAATGTGGATAATTCAACGCTGGCGCGGCTAATGAATAGCAAAGAAGCGATGAACGCTTTGATGAACATTGAAGGCTTTAGAAATCTTAATCAAGACATTGAAACCATTATCAACAAATCCGAAGCGGTCAAAAAAGCAAAGAAAGATGCCAACGACAAAGAACTTACGCCAAAACAGAAAAAGGAACTAACAGAGCAAGAAAAAGAATACAAAAGTATGCGTAAGCAAATACAGGAAAAACTGATTAAATTCGCCACGCGCATTCCTGTGTTTATGTATTTAACCGACTATCGTGAACGAAGCCTAAAAGACGTTATTACGCAGTTAGAACCTGGATTATTTAAAAAAGTGACGGGGCTTGTTGTCCGCGATTTTGAATTATTGGTAAGTCTTGGCGTGTTTAACAGTGCGTTGATGAATGACGCAGTGTATAAATTCAAACGTTATGAAGATGCGTCGTTGGAATACATCGGCATCAATAAGCACGAAAATGAAAATGTGGGCTTGTTTTCTACAGTTTTGAGTAGCGATGATTACAAGGCAATGTTTGTTAATGATAGTTGAGCAACCTATTCACAAACCACAAACTAGAGATTTCAACTAATGCGTTACACAATCAAAGCACAACAAATGCGGGGAAATTATGAACACACACCAATCTAACGCAAATACAGCTCACAGCCTCTACGCACTTTACGAAACATTGCCCGATACGATTCAACGCGCCTTTCTTGAAGAATTATGGCAAAAGAAACGCCAAGAACTTGAAGACCTCGCGTTTTATTTGGATTGCAAACAAGCCAAAGACGAAAACGATTTTTTAAGTGAAAACGAAGCGCAAACATTTATTCAAAGTTTGGCGCAATGAAAATCGAAATCACGAAGCGATTTGTCAAAGACACGCAAAAAATCGCAGACAAACGGATTTTGTTAAAAATTCAGCAGGTTTTGCTCGAAGCGCAAAAAATTGAAAATTTGATTTGCATGAATGATTTAGAAGAAATGTCTGGTTATCCAAATTTTTACCGCATCAAATTTGATTACCGTTATCGAATTGGAATTTATTTTGAAAATGAAACCGTCCAATTTTTGCGTGTGGGTAGCCGTGAAAGTTTTTACAAAAAGTTTCCATAAGCGAAAGCAATCATGATTTTAGTCACCACTTCCGAACCATTAGCCCATGCGGCGATTTCACAAACTGGAGATTTCAACTAATGCGTTACACAATCAAAGCACAAATAATGCGTTGGGCTTTGAGGGTGCGGTAATGTTTTTTGCCCGA
>JBAXMT010000294.1:0-2978 GCA_037134135.1 Methylococcaceae bacterium
GCGGATATTGGGCAGAATATGGCTGATAAGCGTTTAGCCCACATCGTAAGCGGCGGCTATTCTCGCGGCTAAACATTAAACACACAAAAGGATTTAAAAATGGCATGGTTCAAAAAATCAAAAAAAACCGACAAAAATTTAGACGTTGCGGGGGGCGTATCGGCTAAACGGTGGGAGAGTGAAAACCTAGCTGCCGCCGATGGCATTAAGCAATCGGATTCGTTTTTATACGGGGCAGGTGCGACAACGGTCGCATCGTTATTAACCAGCGGCAAACATCAAGCCCGTTCACGTCAGGCGATATACGAAAAATGGGCTGAGATGGAATCAGATAGTTTTTGTTCGAGCGCGTTAAAACTGCAAGTCACCAGCGCGTTAGGCGGTCATGAAACCACAGGCAAAACTGTATTTATTGAAAAATCACATTTGTGCGATACCGATAAACGAAAAGCCGCCATAGCAGAAGAAATTGCCGCCGATTTAGCACCGATTCTAAATAAAGTCGCGTTTCAAATGGCTTATACGGGTTGTGCTTTTGGCGATGCTTATGCGCGAATTTATGCGGATAATCGCGGCGTGATTGATTTATGCGCGGATGAAATGGTAAGACCGCAATTAGTGCAGCCTTTTGAAATTGGCAGTCGAACCGTTGGTTATGCGGTTTATATCGGTGAAAGGAATTTTGAGCGATTAGATATTTCACAGCTCGCACGTTTAAAGATGCCACGCAGCCAATGGATACCGCAGTATGGAGTAATTGAAAAATCGTTAAAAGTACATATCACCAACAACGATTTAGGCGAAAGTCCAACGATGCCGTCAATGGTAGGTGGTTCGTTTTTATACCCAGCCGAAACCGCTTATGACAATTTGAATTCAACGATTACGGGCTTAGTCGGGCAACGTTGGCTTGATTCCATCGATGAACAAATGTTGACGGTAAATCTCGAATCAATGACGGTTCAGCAACAAGACCAATTCGTTAAATCTATTGTCGATATGCTCAAGAGTTCAAAAGAACGTGCTGATTTAGCCGTTAAAAATGGTAAACCGCTAATGGAGCGCGTCCGTCATATCATTCCTGTTTTCAATGAAAAGCAATTAACCAGTGTTAGTCCGTCAAATGGTGGTGCGCCTAATCGCGGAGGTTCAATTTCAATCGATGACGTGATGTTTCATGCAAAAGCCTTAGCGGGGGCATTGGGAACTGATTTATCAATGTTGGGGTTTGGTGATTTGTTAAGCGGCGGACTTGGAGACGGGGGATTTTTTAGAATGTCCGCGCAAGCCGCTGAAAATGCGCGTTCCATTCGTAGCGCGTTAGAGGAATTCTATTATCACGTTATCGATATTCATTGTTTTAATCGTTATGGAATTGTTTTTGCACCCGCCGAACGACCTTACACGGTTAATTTTTACGGCTCAATTTCTGCACTCGAAAGCGAACGCCAAAAGACCAAAGCGGATGCGGCAAATGCGGGAATTTTACTCGCCCAAACCATGCAATTACTCAAAGATATTGGCTTTAAAAAAGAAGCACTCGAAACGTTTATTAGTAAAACACTTATGATTGACGAGGATTTATCTAAAATTTATGCTGAGGCGTTATCCGCTGCACCCGAACCTATGGAACAGGAATAAATATGAGCCTTTTTGATTCGGTAGCAAGTAGTGTCGGTGGCTCAATCGGCGGAAAAATAGGCGCGATGGTTGAAAGCGCGGTCGGTCAAGTCGCCAGTAAATATATCCCAAGCTCTGTCATGAAAGGCATTAACGACGCGGGGCGAATTGGCGGCGATTTAATGAGTGGCGATATTTTAGGCGCAGGTAGGCATTTATTAAACACGGGGGTTTTGGGTGATTTAGGCGGCTTTAGTGGCATGGCAAAACAGGCGGCATTTTGGGCGAGTGAAACGCCGATGTTTGCGAATGTTTCGCCGTCTGAAGCAAAAGCCATTTATAAAAAATCACAAGCCGTCGAACTTGCACAAAAAAACTGGTTTGTTTTGGAGGTTTCAAGCCCGTTAGGCGGTGATATTTCAGAACGATTTAACTTGCTTGCAAGTGATGTTGAGTATTCGCCGCAAACACTTACCGCTGAAAAACGAAAAATCGGCGGCGTAACAGTTGATAGCGTTCAATCCAGTGAACCAACAGATTTGTCGATTACGACAATGGATAACGCGGACGGTGATTTAAAAAGCTGGTTCAATAATCATGTTTGGGCAGCGGTAAGCACGGATGGAACAATAGGTTATCCAGCCGATTACGCCATCAAAATAAAAATTGTGCATGGTTATCCGTTTGGAAAATATCAAGATATTGGTTTATTTCGCCCCACAAATATGACAGTTTCGTTATCGCGCAAAGAGGCGGGTATTCAAGAATTAACCATGACATTCAGTCAATTGGACACGTTTATAAGACCTTGAACACAAAAAAGCCGCGCTGAACTTAATCAACGCGGCTTTTTTCGCTTAAAACTTAGGCTTTTAACACACCTTTCATTTTATCGACTTCGCACTTGGTTAAAACCAAGCCGCCGTTTTTTTCAACGACAAACTTCAAATCATCGAACTGATATTTAAGCGCGGAATTTTTCACGATTTCTGCCAGCCATGTTGCGTCAACTAATGCCATGCCGTCGGGGATTGAAGCCATTGGCAACGGTGGTTGTTGTGGTTCGTTAATCCAGTCTTTTTGCTCTGCTCGTTCAACCACTTCGCCAGCTACAAACCGAAACTGCTCGTTGATTGTGTAGGTGTTCGGTTGACTGCCGCCCGTCACACCATACTTTTTAGTCGTCGTTAAAAAACCTGCGCGTTCCAAACCGATAACCCCTTCATTCGCTGTGCTGTTCGCAATGCCGCAAATGTCGGCTAAATTATGAATGCCAATTTGAACCGAACCGTTTTTGTCCGCTTTGCTCGCCAACGTGAGCATCATTATTTTTCTTAATGGCGTGAGATTCGCTGACA
>JBAXMT010000295.1:0-2976 GCA_037134135.1 Methylococcaceae bacterium
TATTGGCACGTCGCCTGATTCGATTGATTTGGCGGAAGACCGTGAACGTTTTCAAAAATTGTTGGAACGAATTGGTTTGAAACAGCCACCGAATGCGACCGCACGTTCAACCGAGCAAGCGATTAACGCCGCAAAAGAATTGGGTTATCCGTTAGTTGTGCGTCCGTCTTATGTTTTAGGTGGTCGAGCAATGGAAATCGTATTCAACGAAGAAGGCTTGCAACGCTACATGAAAGAAGCGGTGAGTGTTTCTCACGATTCGCCTGTGTTGCTAGACAGATTTTTAGATGACGCGGTGGAAATGGATGTTGATGCAATTTATGACGGCGAGCGCGTTTTGATTGGCGGTTTGATGGAACATATTGAACAAGCTGGCGTGCATTCGGGTGATTCGGCGTGTTCGTTACCACCGTATGATTTAGCTCCTGCGTTGCAAGATAAATTGCGTGAACAAGTTGCAAAAATGGCGGAAGCCTTAGGTGTGCGCGGTTTGATGAATACGCAATTTGCAATTCAAGGCGAAGATATTTACGTTTTAGAAGTGAATCCGCGTGCGTCACGAACCGCGCCATTTGTGTCAAAAGCCACGGGTTATCCGTTAGCGAAAATTGCGGCTCGCGTCATGGTTGGGCAAACTCTCGAACAACAAGGCGTAACCGTTGAGCGGATTCCTGATTATTTCTCGGTGAAAGAAGCGGTATTCCCATTCGTGAAATTCCCTGGTGTTGACCCACTTTTAGGCCCTGAAATGAAATCGACAGGCGAAGTGATGGGCGTGGGTAAAACATTCGGCGAAGCGTTTGCAAAATCACAACGCGCGGCAGGTGTCGATTTAAGCCACAGTGGCAAAGTGTTGATTAGTATTCGTGACAAAGACAAAGCAAAATTGCCTGAAATTGCCCGAATGTTGGTTGAAAAAGAATATGAAATCGTGGCAACAGGCGGCACCGCTCGATTCTTAAAAGAAAATGGATTCCCGTGCGAACTCGTTTATAAAGTGAACGAAGGTCGCCCGAACACGGTAGACATGATTAAAAACGAGCAGATTCAATTGATTATTAACACGACCGAAGGCAAAAAAGCGATTTCGGATTCGTTCACGATGCGCCGTGAAGCCTTGCAACATCGTGTCACTTATTACACCACGATGGCGGGTGCGAGAGCGGCATGTTTCGCGCTAGGTGAACTGGATGCAGGCGACGTGAATTGCTTGCAAGATTTACATAAGAGTTTAATCTGACTCGGTAAAGGGAGAAGACTTCTCCCTCTATGATTTTATCAATTCTAGTTGCTTGGTAAGGTGTGATGAATATACTGTTGGAAATAGTGAAATATTTTGTTTGGGGCATATTGATAGTTAACTTGTTCATTGCGGGATTGGCGTTCTATCTATCTACTGCTCCAATATGGATTAGCTACTATCTGCTTAAGTATATTCAAAAAAAACTGAAATTTGATCACATTACGTTACTTGCAATGACTCTTGTCTCATCTGCTTTTTTGTATTACGCAGTGATGCAAAATGAATACACAGCAACAATTATGTTGATTCTTGCTGAGTATGAAGATCAAATGTCCCTAAGAAAATAAACGTACTATCTAAAGATTTGGAATAAAAAAATGAGCAAAGTTCCCCTCACCGTCAAAGGTGCAGAAAAATTAAACGCTGAATTAAACGAATTAAAATCAGTCGTACGACCACGCATTATTAACGCGATTTCAGAAGCTCGAGCGCACGGTGATTTAAAAGAAAATGCTGAATATCATGCCGCGAAAGAACAACAAAGTTTTGCTGAAGGACGGATTGGCGAAATCGAAGGTAAATTAGCCAACGCGCAAATTATCGATGTCACCAAAGTCGATGCAGGCGGTAAAGTGATTTTTGGCGCGACGGTTGAACTCGAAAATTTAGACAATGAAACGCGTGTAACGTATCAAATTGTTGGAGAAGATGAAGCGAGTATTAAAGAAGGTCGAATTTCAATCGGTTCGCCGATTGCACGGGCGTTGATTGGCAAAGAAGCCGATGATGTTGTGACGGTAAAAGCACCCGCAGGCGATGTGGAATACGAGATTATTTCGATTCAATATATCTAAAAATCAAAGGTTCAAATCTGAAAACATTTGAACCTTTGACGCTTTATTTTTTGTTCGGATTCAAACGGTAAATCACAATAATTTGCCCAATTGATTGCACCAATTCGGCTTTGGTCGAATTGCAAATTTCATCGCAAATCGCTTTACGCGCATCGCGTTCAGCGCGAATTTTCACTTTAATCAATTCGTGAATATCCAGTGCTGATTCAATTTCCGCTAAAACCGCCGTCGTTAAACCTGCATTTCCAATCATTACAACAGGGTTCAAATGATGGGCTTCCGATTTAAATTTTTTCTTTTTTGCTGCATCCACAGATTTTTCCTACTCTCAAAAGGCTTGATAAAGCTCAATTCTACACTAAAAATGGCGCGTTATGGCACGAACTAAAAGCAGTACACAATGGATGCAAGAGCATTTTGATGACGAATACGTCAAAATGGCGAAAGCGCAAGGTTATCGTTCTCGCGCCGTTTTCAAGCTCAAAGAAATTCACGAAAAAGATAAATTGATAAAAGCCGGCATGAACATCGTCGATTTAGGTGCAGCACCTGGTGGTTGGTCACAATTTGCGCGTCAATTATTGGGCAAAAATGGACGATTAGTCGCGTTGGATATTTTGCCGATGGAACCGATGGAAGGTGTGGATATGATTATTGGCGATTTCCGAGAAGAATCTGTTTTGAGTGAACTTTATGCTGTTTTGAATAACGAACCAATTCATTTGGTGTTGTCCGATATGGCTCCAAATATGAGCGGTAATAAAAGCACCGATCAAGCGCGGTCTATTTTTTTAGGTGAATTGGCGTTAGATACCGCGAAAACCGTCCTCACGAAAAACGGCGTTTTTCTCGTAAAATTATTTCAAGGCGAAGGGTTTG
>JBAXMT010000296.1:0-2971 GCA_037134135.1 Methylococcaceae bacterium
TTCAAACCCCAGGCAAAACTTGTTTAATTATTTTCAGCAAATCTCCAATTTTTATTGGTTTCACCAACCAGCCAGTTGCACCAGCTTGTTTGCCCTCCTCCCGTTTGTGTTGATTTGCTTCTGTTGTCAAAGTCAGAATAGGAACAAATCGGAAATTAGGTAAAGCTCGAACTTTTTTGATTAGCTCAATCCCATCCATGTTAGGCATATTTATGTCAGTAATAATTAAGTCTGGATTTAAGCCAGCCATTAATTTTTCTATTGCTTTTACACCATTTTCAGCGGTTTCGACGTTAAAACCTGAAAATTCTAAATTATCTCTCAAGCTCATTAACATCGCGCCTGAATCATCGATGAGAAAAATTGTTTTTGCCATAAACTGTTACCTCTTCCCTTTAAATTGTTTAATCGTACCCCGTAAAAAATGCGGTTTATTATAGAACTTTTTACTATATCAGACCATTTTTATTATAAAAATAATTTAAAATCAAATAGATCTGTGTGTTTTTTGTAACTTCTTATTATCCAATGCGTTGGTGAATGTTGTGTCTTAAATTTAATTGGGTAAGGGTGATTCGTTTTAGGGGATTTATACACCAACGTCCGAACGGTGAAAAAGTGAAGTATTTTTAGTGTGAATTTACTATAATTGCGCTCAACAAACGTTATATTTCAGTTTATTTTGAGGGTGATAGTGTGGAGCTAAACGGCGCACAGATTGTAATTCAAAGTCTTAAAGACGAAGGTGTTGAGTATATTTTTGGTTATCCTGGCGGTGCGGTTTTGCACTTATACGATGCAATTTTCCAACAAGATGATGTGAAACACATTTTAGTTCGACACGAACAAGGTGCAACACACGCAGCAGATGGTTATGCACGCTCAACAGGCAAACCAGGTGTAGTTTTAGTGACTTCTGGACCAGGCGCAACGAATGCTGTGACAGGTATTGCAACCGCTTATATGGATTCCATTCCGATGGTTGTCATCTCAGGTCAAGTACCGTCTGCTGTTATTGGTAGCGATGCGTTTCAAGAAGTTGATATGGTGGGAATTACCCGTCCGTGTGTGAAACATAATTTTTTAGTAAAAGACGTAACAAAAATTGCAGAAACCATTAAAAAAGCCTTTTATGTTGCGACTTCTGGCAGACCAGGACCTGTTGTTATCGACATTCCAAAAGATATTACCGCGCCTGATGTAAAAGTGTCTTACAGCTATCCTAAAAAAGTCGAAATGCGTTCATATCACCCAGCAACAACGGGAAATAAAGGACAAATTAAAAAAGCGATTGAATTACTTTTAACGGCACAACGTCCAGTAATTTATTCTGGCGGCGGCGTTGTTTTAGGCGAAGGCAGCCAAGAATTGATTGAATTGGCGCATTTACTCGGTTTCCCCGTCACACAAACGCTTATGGGTTTAGGTGCATTTCCTTCTACTGATAAACAATTTATCGGAATGCTCGGAATGCACGGTACTTATGAAGCCAATATGACTATGCACGAAAGTGATTTAATTTTGGCAATTGGCGCACGTTTTGATGACCGCGTAACAGGGAAACTAGATTTATTCTGCCCTTACGCAAAGATTATTCACGTTGATATTGACCCTGCATCTATTTCCAAAACCGTTAAAGTCGGCGTGCCGATTGTAGGCGAAGTAAAATTGGTAATTCGCCAATTAATCGATGGATTAAAAGAAGCAAAATATAAAATCGATAAAAAAGCAGCTGAATCATGGTGGCAACAAGTTAATCAATGGCGCAGCATTCAATGCTTAGAATTCGACCGTAACAGTCGAGCCATTAAACCGCAATTCGTAATTGAGCAAATGTACGAAGTGACACGCGGTGAAGCCTTTGTAACCTCTGACGTGGGTCAACATCAAATGTGGGCGGCGCAGTATTATCCGTTTGACAAACCACGTCGCTGGATAAATTCGGGTGGTTTAGGCACGATGGGATTTGGCTTGCCAGCTGCGATTGGTGTAAAACTCGCGCATCCAGATGCTGATGTCGCTTGTGTCACAGGTGATGCGAGTATTCAAATGTGTATTCAAGAATTATCGACCGCGTTGCAATACAAAACGCCGATTAAAATCATTAATTTGAACAACAACTATTTGGGCATGGTTCGTCAGTGGCAAGAATTTTCGTATGAAAGCCGTTATTCACATTCGTACATGGAAACAATTCCTGATTTTGTAAAACTTGCTGAAGCCTACGGACACGTTGGAATTCGGATTGATAAACCTGAAGATGTTCGCCCCGCACTAGAAAAAGCCTTTGCTATGAAAGATAGAACCGTATTTTTAGATATTTTGACGGACAGAACTGAAAATGTTTATCCGATGATTGAAACTGGAAAATCACATCACGATATGAAATTGCGCGTAGCGATTGGAACTACAACGGATCGGGAGTTGTCATAATGCGACACGTTATTGCTATTCTCATTGAAAACGAAGCGGGTGCATTATCACGAGTTGCTGGACTTTTTTCAGCGCGTGGTTATAACATTGAATCCTTAACCGTTGCACCAACCGAAGACGCTAGTTTGTCACGCATGACGTTGGTTACTCGCGGCAGTGAAGATGTCGTTGAGCAAATTATCAAACAATTAAACAAACTCATCGACGTGGTGAAATTGATTGATTTAGAAGAAACCGTACATATCGAACGCGAATTGATGTTAGTTAAAATCAAAACTGCTGACAAAATACGCGATGAATTACGCAGTGTGGTCGATATTTTCCGTGGCAAAATTATTGACGTTACGCCGACTTCTTACGTTATCGAAATGACGGGAACCTCTGATAAACTCGATGCGTTTATTGCGACAGTTGATAAAAACAGCATTATCGAAGTGGTGCGTTCTGGTGCGACGGGAATTTCTCGCGGCGAAAAAGGGCTACATCTTTAAATTACTCTTAAAATTTAGGTGATTTATGAAAGTTTGGAAAAAACTAG
>JBAXMT010000297.1:0-2946 GCA_037134135.1 Methylococcaceae bacterium
CTACAATTCGACCCACCGCATAATCCGTTTTCATCTGTTCTAATCGGAAAGCGTTGATTTGATTTTCGAGCGTGTCCCGTTCGTTTATTTCACACGCCACGCGCAAATAATTGGGCGTATAACCCAACACTTGAACGTTGCCATTTTCCAATTTGTCGCGCTGACCTTCCCACAAAATTTCAAACGTTTGCCCGATGTTTTGCTGATAAAAATTCTGCTTCATTTCTTCGGCTAAACGATGCAATTGTTCACTGCGTTGTTTTTTGATTTCATGCGGCACAGGATTTGGCAACGTCGCGGCTTTCGTGCCTTCGCGCGGCGAATAAGTGAAAATATGAATATGCCCAAACCCGCAACGTTTAATAAATTCCACACTTTCGAGCCATTCTTCCTCGGTTTCATTCGGAAAGCCGACAATAATATCCGTCGTAATGTTGAAATGCGGAATTTGAGCGCGTAATCGTTCCAAAATCGGCGCGTATTCTTCGGTTTTACAGCGTCGCGCCATTCGTCGCAAAACCGCGTCCGACCCGCTTTGCAACGGTAAATGTAAATGCGGCATCAAACGCGGATTTTCAAATAACGTGAAAAACTCGTCGTTCAATTCCCACGGTTCGAGCGACCCCAAACGCAAACGCGGAATGTCGGTTTGTGCCAAAATCGCTTGAATCAGCGACACGATATTTTCACCGTTATCGCTGCCATAACCGCCCAAATGCACGCCCGTTAAAATCACTTCGTTAATGCCTTGCGCGTGCAAAGCGTTGATTTCGGTAATCACGTCCGCAATGGCGCGGCTGACTTCTTCACCTCGCGCCACCGTGACGATGCAAAACGTGCAACGATAACGGCAACCGTCTTGTACTTTCACAAAAGCGCGTTGTCTGCCGCGTGTGAAAAGTGAGATTTCAGCGGGTTCGGTTGCCATGGCGGGCATGGTTTCAAAGGTTAATTCGCTCAACGCTTTTTCGACTAAATTTTCTTTGTCTTTATTGCTAACCACTAAATCCACGCCTAATAATGCCTGCGCTTCGTCGGCGTTTAACGTGGCGTAACAACCGCTGACGACTAATTTTGCGGTCGGATTTTCGCGGTGAATTCGGCGAATCAATTGGCGAGATTTACGCGCCGCATCTTGTGTGACGGCGCACGAATTGATGACAACTAATTGCGCGGCGGTAATATCACGAGTAATGGCGTGACCTTGCGCTTGAAAGGCTTGCGCCCACGTTTCTAATTCGGCTTCGTTTAAACGACAGCCTAAAGTTTTTAAATGAATTTGCATTTTCGATTGATGGTTTGACTTTGAATTCTGTACGTCTGTTCAATAATGGTAACGGCATTGAGCGATAATCACGCCATTATCAACCACCTTATAAACAAGACGATGTTCCCGATTGATGCGCCGTGACCAATAACCAGACCAGTTATGCTTTAACGGTTCGGGTTCACCAAGTCCTGTAAATGGATGGCGCGAAATATCAGTAATCAGCGCGTTTATTCGTTTCAATAATTTTTTATCGGTATTTTGCCAATACAAATAATCATCCCACGCTGTTTCTGCCCACGACAAAATCATGAATCAAAAATTAGGTCGTGTTGTTGAAAATTACCCGCTTCAATTTCAGCTATCGCTTGATTTAAACGCTGTAAATTTTTAGGACTTGCCATTAAATACGCCGTTTCTTCATACGATTTAAAATCTTCTAGTGAAACAATCACAGCAGGTTTACCGTTTGGGCGCGTAATTAAAATGGGAACGTGGTCATCATTCACACGGTCGAATGTGCCAGCTAAATTTGCTTCAAAAGCCGAATAACTTAATGTGTTCATGGTTGCCTCGTTTTTGCGCCATTCAATAAATTGTTTGGCTTGGTGTTCGTGAATGTTTATAGAGTTTGCTTATGGTTTAAAACGGTCTTCGCTCAACATTTCAATCACTTCTTTTAGATTCTGATTTAACTCATCTAAACTTTCGGCTTGTGTATGTGCGCCCGTAAATCCAGGTACAAAACCCACATATAAACCCGTTTCGGTGCAACGTTCAATAATGGCGGTATAAGTTTTCATAAAGTTGTTTGGCTTGGTGTTCGTGAATTTTCAACGCTTAAAGTCATAACTACATCTTTTAAATCCATCATAAAATTCCGTGTAAAACTGTAAAACAATTATTGAGTTTCTTTTTCTGATGGTCGCGCTTCATTCTCAAGATACACTCGTTGATTTTCCCCGCCGCCATTTCCATTTAATTTGTCTAGTAATACTTTCAACACAATCATAAAAAAACTTTCTTGATTATTTTTTTGAGGTTGCTCTTCATGCTCAAAATACGTTTTTTGTGGCTCTTCTAAATTGTGATTTTTTGATATATCAGGAAAACCAAAAACAAGAACAATGAAAATTGGCAAAGAACAGTAAAGAGCAAATTTATTTAAGTTTTCAGATTGGTCGTTTTTGACATTTTTTTCCTTTTTAAAGGTAAGTCCAAAACCCAAAAGAATCACTCCTGCTAAAAATATAATTCCAGATATGAAAAGGATATTTTGACGATCATTCAAAAGTCCAATGTTATAAATAGTTCCAACACTGACATTCATGTTGAACGCTAATATCGCACAAAATATACCGAGTGAAATTAACGCAATCCCAATTTTTTTCATCATCTAACCTGTTTCTCGCGTGGTAAAAAAATCCCTTTGATGCAATCGGGGTTAATGATGCACAACTGAATATGATTGTGGGTTTTAAATCCTGCGTTTGGGTAGAGTTCTTCGCCTTCCCAAAATGCGGCTCTGACTGAATCGAAGTGAATGCCTTCATCAGCCGCCATTTCGATAGCATAACGGATAACGGCACAATCTAACTCACGTTTTTTGAAATCAAAATCATTTTCGCCACACGCATTCCTTAATCGAATCTAAACGCGCTTCGTGGGCGTGCAACTCT
>JBAXMT010000298.1:0-2945 GCA_037134135.1 Methylococcaceae bacterium
AAAGCGTGCATGAACGGTTGGGCGACGACATTTTTAACGATTGCGCCAGACGGCGTGGCGTTACCGTGTCATTCGGCGCGAGATTTACCGAATTTTGATTGTCCAAACGTGAATGATTTCAGCGTTTCGGAAATTTGGCACGATTCAAAAGCGTTTAATTTCTTTCGTGGTTTTGAATGGATGCAAGAACCGTGTCGAAGTTGCGACGAAAAAGAAAAAGATTTTGGCGGCTGTCGCTGCCAAGCCTATTTATTGACGGGCGATGCAAGCGCAACCGACCCTGTTTGCAGCAAATCACCGCAACATCACGTTATTGACGAATTGATTTCGACGGCACGAACGGCGGCGTTATCAAGTAATGAAAAACCGCTCGTTTTTCGGAATAATCGAAACAGTAAAAATCTGATTTGAAGGAACTATTTTGGAAATAGAACGCACAAATAAAAAACGTATTGTTCAAAATTTTGAAAAAAAACAGCGTGCCGATAAACTGATTTTGGCAAAAATAAATGGGAAGGAGCAAGTTGTTCATCACATGCGAAAGCCGGAAAGTATGGAGCCATTTATTTCTGTCAGCCTTGCCCTCGAGTTTAATAATATCTTGAGTAGTGTTATTGGTTATAACGACATGAATCAAATGTTTAGTGACGAAATAACGGATGAGGTATTACGCCGCGCCATTCAAAACAACATCCAAGAAGTTAATTTGGCAAGTAAACAGGCAGTAAAAAAGGTTAATTACATGCAAAAAATTGAAAATATTCATCTACTCACTACGGGAGGCATTGCCCATGAGTTTAATAATATATTGAGCTGTGTTCTCGGTTATAACGAGATGAGTGAATTTTTTAGTCACGACATAACGGATGAGGTATTGCGACTCGCCATTCAAGACAACATTCAACAAGTTCATTTGGCGGGTAAACGGGCGACCGAATTAGTCAGTAAAATGTTGACTGCGGAATTTGAACAAGCTCCTGAAGATTTCAAGCATTTGTTGGATAATTCAGCTCAAGGATTTTTATCTTTTGGTGCAAATTTAATAATCAATGATCAGTATAGCCGCGCTTGCGAAACCATGTTGGGTGAATCCCCCGCAAAAAAAAATGCCAGTGATGTGTTTTTTTCCGACGATAAAAGCAAAGCGGATTTGTTTCGCCTAATTATTTCTTCGGTGCTAGACGAAACGGAAGAATCTGTGCGTGAAAATATGTTGTCGTTGTTGCCAACCGAAATGCAACATGGTGAACTGGTTCTGAAAACCGAATATAAAATGTTGGAACATAATAAATTCATGGTTATTTTGACTAACATTACCCAAGAACGGCATATTGCAACAATGTTAGAAATAGAGCGCAAAAACCTTCAATTCGTTGTGATGGCGGTTTCTGATAGTCGTAATTTTTTCGACATTATTGATGGGTTTCGCACATTTATCGCTCAATTACCCCAAGAATTGACCAAAGAACTTTACCGCGAAATCCATACTTACAAAGGGCTGTTGAACCAGTTTTGTTTTCCGAATACGCCCCCATTTTTGCACGCGGTTGAAAACGATTTATCTGAATTATTGACACACAATGATGCGCTGAAGGCAAAACATATTGCCGAAATTATTTTGCCGAACACGCTTAAAATTCCTTTTGAGAAGGATTTAGCCATTCTCACGGACGCATTAGGTAGTGATTTTCTAACGAATGACGAAAATATTTTTTTAACCGGTTCTTTGGCATTACAAATTGAAAAATTGGCGATGTGTTTGTTACGCGGTGAAATGATAGATACGTCCACACCAGAAATTCGCAGGCTACTTAAAGAAATGTGTACGCTACGCAAGGTTTCTTTAAAAAGCATGTTAATGAGCTTTGATGGTCTGGTGCAACAAGCGGCAAAAACAATAGAAAAACAAGTTGCCCCTCTCTTAATCATTGATGATGAACATGTGACCATTGATTGGCGTACTTACCAGCCGTTTATACGCTCTTTGGTTCATGTATTTCGTAACGCCGTCGTTCATGGTATAGAAAGTCCAGAAGAACGTTTGGAAATTGAAAAAGAAGAAAACGGGACGATTACTTGCCATATTTCCCAAGAAAACAATGTGATTTTATTAACTATTTTCGATGATGGCGCGGGCATCAATCTTAACGCCTTGCGCGAACGCATCGCGGCAGTGGGAATTCATACGGTAGATGAAATTGCCGCTATGTCGGATGATGAGGTGACACAATTTATTTTTGTCGATAATATCAGTACACGGCGCGATGTCACGGAATTAGCCGGACGCGGGGTGGGTTTAGCAGCCGTGTTGAATGAAGTACATAATTTGGGCGGTGAAGTGCAGGTCAAAACAGCCGTTGGACAAGGCACTCAATTTTTATTTAGATTGCCCTTAATTCTCTCGAAAAATCTTGAGAAAACCGAGGTTTGACGTGCCAGAAAAACTGTTAGTTATAGAAGTCATGGAATCTGTCATAAAAAGAATACGCGCTTATTTTAAAAGTGAATTCAAAATTGACGTAATTGAAAATAACAACATTGTCGGTAACATGGACGAGATTGTATTACATGATATGACTGCCGTGATTGTCATGCGAGGCACTATCAACGTTTTGGTGGTGTTCAGTTTTGACACATCGTTAATCAATGCCATTTATTCTTTAATGACCTTCGATTTAGGTATTGAAGCTAACGAAATTGAAATCTATCGTAAAGCCGCCGCAGGTGATGTTATCAATATCGTTTTGGGGCATTCGACCATAGATTTACAGCGATTAGACTCGAATGGTATTAAAATGACACCACCTAAAATTTTGAATAACGAAAAAGCCCTTCGAGAGATGAAATATACAACATTTTACGCACAGCATTTAAAAACGCCATTAGGGAATATGACGGTTAGTTTGGTGGGTTCGAATAAACTTTTTAGTGCAACTTTTAGTTTA
>JBAXMT010000299.1:0-2934 GCA_037134135.1 Methylococcaceae bacterium
ATTTTATTTTTGGAACTTTGTTCGCGTTTTTAGCTCTTAATTCGCATTTAAGTTAGAATAACGCTAATCTATTATTTTTTATTTTAAAGAGGAGCTCCATGCGGAATTTGAAATTTTTACCCGCGTTGCTAGGCGGTACAATCGCGCTTGCAGTGGTTTTATTCGTTGCCTTTCATTTTATTTTTATCGATTTTTTTGTAGACCTTTGGTGGTACCAATCGCTGAAGTTAGAATCGTATTTTTGGCTGCGCTTACTGTATAAATTTTTTCTTTCTGGTGGCGTGACGCTGGCATTTTTCATCATTTTCTTTACCCATTTTTGGTTAGCAGCGCGTTATTTAGGCTTGAATTCCGCCGAAAATTTGAGTAATTCAGAAAGTCGCCGCGTTCAAAAATTTGCCGATACTTTTATGAGTGGCTCGGCGAAAGTTTACACGCCCATTTCGTTATTTTTAGCGTTAATGATTGCCACGCCATTTTATGATCAATGGGAATCGACCTTGATGTATTTCTTTGGCGATACATCGGGCGTAAAAGAAACGGTTTACGGCAATGACGTGAGTTTTTATATGCTTGCGTACCCCACTTATCAACTGATTCAACAAGTGTTGTTAATCACCGCCTCGTTGATTTTTGTCATGGTCGGCATTTTGTATTGGTTGGAACACACTTACATTCCCGATCAACGCAAAAGTTATCCAAAAGGCGCGAAAATCCATTTAACGTTGTTGATTGGTTTTGTGGTCGCGTTTGTGTTGTTTGGCTTTATGCTAGAACGCTTCGCGCTACTTTATACCGATAATCACGAACCAATTTTCTTCGGACCTGGATTTATTGAAGTGCGTTATCAATTACCGTTAATTTGGGCGGCGATGGCGACATTTTTAATTTTCGCGTTGGCGGCGATTCAATTCGTTCATTCTGAAAAACACGATAAACCTCAGCCGTTGTGGATTTCATTATTTATATTTTTAGCGGTTTGGCAAACACCGAATTTGCAGTTTATTCCTGAAGCCTTGCAACGTTTTGTAGTGAATCCGAATCCCGTCAAAGCCGAAAAAGAGTTTATGCAACATAACATCAACGCGACGCTCGCGGCGTATGATTTGCAAAATATAAAAACGGTAGAGATGACCGTGAAAATCGATGCTGCGCAAGATATTGAAACATGGAGTTCGCAAAAGCATTTTGAAAATATCCCCGTTTGGGATCGGGAATTTATTATTTTCAGTTATAAACAGCTGCAAGAAATTCGTCCGTATTACAAATTTTTATCGGTGGACGAAGACCGCTATTTGATTTCGAATCATCTCCGTCAAGTGAACATTTCCGCGCGAGAAGTGAACATTTCTAAATTACCGAAAGAAGCACAGAATTGGGAAAATCGGCATTTACGTTACACGCACGGTTACGGCGCAGTCATGACACCTGCCGCGCAAGAGGCAGATGCGCCGTTGACGTGGTATTTGCGGGATTTGAATATGCACTCGGACGTGAATTTAACCGTCGCTCATCCTGATATTTATTACGGTCAAGAGCAATATGATTATGTGATTGTGCCGAATGAATTAAACGTTGTTGGTATTGCTGGAACCGACCATTTGGAAAGTGAACCGTATCACGGTGACGGGGGCATTCCGTTTAGTTCGACGTTTAAAAAAGCGTTATTTGCGTTTAAATTAGCCGACGAAAAGCTGTTTTTCTCCACCAACATTTCCACAGACAGTAAACTGAAAATTTATCGCAACATTACCGAACGCATTCACAAACTTACGCCGTTTTTGCATTTGGATAAAGATCCCTATTTAGTGATGACGAAAGACCGTTTTTATTGGATTCAAGATGCGTACACCTTGTCTGATAAATATCCGGTGTCGAAACCAATTTATAATGAAAATTTGAACGGGCAAAAACCGTTTAACTACATTCGTAATTCGGTGAAAATTACCATCGATGCGTTTGATGGCGATGTGGATTATTATTTGATAGATTCAAATGATGTGATTGCCAAAGCCTACAGCCGCGCGTATCCGAGCTTATTTAAACCGCTGGACGAAATGCCTGCCGAATTGAAAGCGCATTTGCGTTATCCTCGCGATTTGTACACAATTCAGATGCAAGTTTACGCAAAATATCATCAACAAAACCCCGAATTATTTTACGAACAAGCCGAAACGTGGGCGCAAGCAAATGTCCACGAAAAGCCCGTTTTGCCGTATTATCAAACTATGGATTTCGGCGATTGTAACGACACCGAAGAATTTGATTTAATTAACGCGATGACACCGGTTAATCGAAACAATTTAAGCATGGTCGGTATTGCCAGCACGATGGATAAAATCGGTTGTAGTGGTATGTATAAACCCAGTTTGACGGTGTTTAAATTCGGCAAAGATGTGCAAGTGAACGGACCCGAACAAATCGAGGCTTTAACGCAACAGCATCCTGAAATTTCGGAACAATTTACGTTGTGGGATCAAAATGGTTCGTCGGTAGAAATGGGACGAATGGTGATTTTGCCGATGGGCAACACGATTTTATACGTTCAACCGATTTACATTGCCTCGACCAAAAACAAAATGCCAGAATTGACACGAATTATTGTGTCGATTGGCAACGAAACGGTGATGGATAAGACGTTGCATTCGGCGTTAGATCGTTTAAAAAATATTTTCATTAACAAAACACGCACGGGCGATACCGCTGCGTCGAAACATTAAAAGGATTTCTTTGTGCAAAATGACCGCATTGCAGAATTAAAAAATACCGTTCAACAACTTTTAGACGAAGCCAAAGCGCAAGGTGCGACGGCGGCGGAAGCGGGTTTGAGCGTTGACGATGGTTTATCTGTCACCGCCCGATTGGGCGTTGTCGAAACAATTGAACATCATTGCAGCCAAGGTTTAGGCGTAACGGTTTATTTTGGACAGCGAA
>JBAXMT010000300.1:0-2916 GCA_037134135.1 Methylococcaceae bacterium
CGATTTTAGGCGGCAGTTTGTTCATGATTGAACGTGATTACAACTTCGGCGAAAGTGTGACTTACGGCGTAGGCAGTGGATTGGGCTGGGCGTTGGCAATTACCCTTATGGCGGGTGTGCGCGAAAAATTGAAATACAGTGATATTCCAGTCGGTTTACAAGGTTTGGGTATTACGTTTATTACAGCGGGTCTGATGTCTTTGGGCTTCATGGCATTCTCAGGCATTCAACTCTAGGAAGGTAGCGTCATGCTAGAAATTATTTTAGGGATTATCATCTTCACGGGTTTCGTTATCGCATTGGTATTTGTCATTATCGGCGCGAAAAGCAAACTTGTTGCAGAAGGTGATGTTGAAATTCTAATCAATAACGAAAAGAAAATCAGGGTTCCCGTTGGTTCAAAATTATTAACCGCTTTGTCTGATAACGGTTTATTCGTGTCATCAGCGTGCGGCGGCGGCGGTACTTGCGCTCAATGTAAAGTAAAAGTTCATTCAGGCGGCGGCGATATTTTGCCAACTGAATTAGGTCATATCACCAAACGCGAAGCGGCTCATGGTGAGCGTTTATCTTGCCAAGTTTCAGTCAAACACGACATGGTTGTGGAAGTTGAAGACAGCGTTTTCGGTGTTAAAAAATGGGAATGTACTGTTAAATCAAACGATAACGTGGCGACATTTATTAAAGAATTGGTGTTGACGTTACCTGCAGGCGAAGAAATTAATTATCGAGCGGGTGGCTATATTCAAATTGAATGTCCTGAACACGTTGCGAAATACAGTAATTTTGAAATTGCTGATCGTTTCCGTGGCGATTGGGATAAATTCAATTTGTGGCAATACGTGTCGACGGTGAAAGAACCTACGTTACGTGCGTATTCGATGGCTTCTTATCCTGAAGAAAAAGAAATTATGTTGAACGTGCGTATTGCTACGCCACCGCCTAACGTGGCTGACGCACCACCAGGCATTATGTCATCATTCATTTTTGACATGAAACCAGGTGATAAATGTTTCGTGTCAGGTCCTTACGGTGAGTTTTACGCACGCGATACAGATGCTGAAATGGTCTTTATTGGCGGCGGCGCGGGTATGGCTCCGATGCGTTCACACATTTTTGATTTGTTACGCCGAATGAAATCAACACGCAAAATATCGTTTTGGTACGGTGCACGTAGCAAAAACGAAATGTTCTACGTTGAAGATTTCGATATGCTCGCTAAAGAAAATCCAAACTTTACTTGGCATACCGCGTTGTCTGATCCTTTGCCTGAAGATAATTGGACAGGTTACACAGGGTTCATTCACAACGTATTGACTGAAAACTTCATTAAAACGCATGAGGCACCTGAAGATTGTGAATTTTATATGTGTGGACCGCCAATGATGAATAAGGCGGTAATGCAAACGTTGTTAGACAGCGGCGTTGAACCTGAAAACATTATGTTGGATGATTTTGGCGGATAGCTTTTAATGTGATAAAAACAAAAAAGGGTATTAGATTTTTCTAATACCCTTTTTTTTACCTACTTGTAAAGTTCTAATCATATAACACATTGAAAGTTATCGGAGGCTTACAGTATTTAAACATTAGATTTTACTAACTTACTCACCCTACATGATTATGCCCAAGCAACGTTCCCGTTGCGAATGCCAAGTCAACCAAAGAGACTTGATAATCTGAAATAGCACGAACTTCTCGTAATTGTGCATCACCTAAACGTGTTAACGTTTCTAAAACTTCTGTCATCGTTCGCAAACCTTCACGAAATTGTTTTAATTCTGCATCGTAATTTAAACCTGCTAAAATTACATTTTGTCTTGCGGCTAAAATACGTTGCCAATTTTGTTCCGTGGTATCCAGCGCATCATAAATCTCACGTTTTACAGTGGACTCTCTTAATTGCTGCGTACTTAATCGTTGTATTCGTTCTTGTACTGCACGCTCTAGTTTTGATTTGCGCAACTCATTTGACAAGGGAATTTCCATTCGCATTCCCACTGACCAATCTGAATAATTTCCATCTAATGTTTGAGTAAATGCACTATCCAGAGATTGTGTATCACGACCCAGCGAACCATAATGATAATCCAGCATAAACAGGGGTAGGGTTTGATTTTTTAAATAATCAATTTTTGTTAAATCTGCTGCAAGTTTTAATTCTAATTCCAAAAGTTCTAAGCGACCTGTAAGGGCTTTTTGTACCAATTCATTTCTATCAAAATCGAAATGTAATAAAGTTGGCGATGTTTTAGGTACAATAAGAATTTGAGAATCCACGCTTAAATTCGCATCATTGAGCAATAGTTTTAATTGACGTTGGCGAATTTTCAATGTGGTATTGGACGTGATCAAACTTTCACGACGTTCTGCTACACCGATTTCAGCTCGATTAATTTCCACCGCCGCAGTCAACCCGTTTGCCACCCTTTTTTTGACCATCGCCAAATTATCAGATGCATTTTCATATTGTTGGCGACGCACATCTAATTCTCCCCACGCCATATAAATTGACCAATATGCGCGTTCAATACTTGCTAAAACACGAATAGATTGTAAGCGTGTTTTTACATCAATAATTTGCTGCTCATATTTAGCTATTCGAATCCCTGCTACATTGGTGTCAATGCCACCATCACGTAACAAAGGTTGACTCACTGAAAAACGCAATGCATTTTGATATTGCGCAGAGGGGACACCTTTAAATTGTTTTTTTTCATCAAATGGCGAACTTAACGTCACTTTTGCACCGGTGCGCAGTGGAATGACAATTCCCGCCTCCATTTCTAAAAATTGTGTTAATTGAGGAATAGCGGTGAGTTTATCTACTTCATTTTTAAGTAATCCATTCTCAGTTGTTGGTGTAAACTTTACAACATCCAAATTTTGAGCAGGCATATTTTTACTGCCATATTT
>JBAXMT010000301.1:0-2905 GCA_037134135.1 Methylococcaceae bacterium
TGAACGTTGTTGCCGCGTCGCTTGACGTTCTCAAATAGCACGGTTTTCGTGGTGGCTGTTTTCGACACTTCGTCTAATAAGTAGACGCAATCGGCATCGTCGCCCACGTCGGACGTGCCACCCGCCACGATTTTTCCATCCATACCACGATTTTTATTGGCGTGCGCCAACATGATTATCGTGCCGCCTTTCAAGGTGAATTCCCGCGCCACCTTCATAAATTCCGATCCTTTGGTTTTGTGCATCAAGTCGGTGAATTTTTTGAGTGTGTCTAAGATGATGATTTTGCCGCGTGCCGTGTCGTCAATAATCGACTTTTTTAACTTGTTCACGAAGTCTTCTGATTTAAAATTTTCGTAACCAGGTGCAAGCATACCGAAACCGTATTGCACCGCAATCGCGCCTTTTGTCGTCAATCCATTTCCCGAATCATCCGCGTTAACGTAAAAAACATCTTCGCCTTTGATTCTGCCCGCTTTGATGGATTCCTTGAGCATATAAAGCGTGGTGAGCGTTTTGCCTGCGTTCGGCTTGGCGTAAATGGTGGTCAACTGTCCCAACAGCGCAATGCCATCGAGTACAAAAACATCCGCCAACATTTGCGCTCTCATTTCGTCTAACGAATCATTGATTAAATTTTCAACGAGTGGGAACGCGGGTTTTTCAGGTGCGGGGGTGAACTGTGCAAGTTGAGCATTCATCCTTGAACTCCAGTAGCTTCGTTAGCAAGTGAATTCAAATAGTTTTTAGCACGCAAGGTGTTTTTTTCGTCTAAATCTACGCCTTCAAGAAACATTTGCGCGACTACTCGATCTAAATTATTCGTAATTGAATAGCCATAGAGTGGAAACTTTCTTTGTTCAAAAATGTCGCGTGATACAAATTTAATGATATTATTCATGTGTAAATCTCATATTTATGTTGTGAAATAGCCCGTTGGAGTTCGCTGCTCGCAGGGCTTTTTTATTGCCTAAAATTTAGGGTGAAGGGCATTAAGCCACTAATTCTGTCAGAGCAGTGTGCATGAACCAGACATGGGCGTTTTGGCTATATCACCTTTGCCAATGCAAATTAGACTGACGGTTGAGCCTTTTTTTAAATTGGCAAGTCGCGCTACTTCAGATTCCTCGAAACTGAATTGAGGTTTCATGAATCGATGAACGCTGCTTTGTAGCGTTATGTATGGCGTTCCCCTAAAATCGGTACTTATATCAGTTACAGTGCCAGTAACTTTGTATTTCTTACCTTTGAATTGTAGGTCGGCTGCAATTGTGTTTTCACTGTAAGCGGATGCGATTGAATCTGCAGTAACCTCTGGCAGAACGACTACAGGAGCTGCGACAGCTACAGGGGCTGTTGAGATTGGTGCTTCTTGCTTGGCTCGCTCTAAATTTTGAGCATCATTTTCAGCCACAAGTTCAGTTTCTGCTTCAGAATTGTTAACCTTATTTTCAACCGCGACTTCGGCGGATAAGTTTGAAACATTAGAATTGCCCACAATAACCGCAATTCTTTTTGAATATGAATCAATCAAACACTTATCGTCGGTGCATTTATTTCTAACAGATAACCATTGTTTTTGAGATGCAATTAACTCTTTTGCTTTGTCGTCGCCAATGGCTTTTTTCGCTGCCTTGAAATTAAGGGCTAATTTATCATCAAGCCTGCCGATTTCTTCGTTGCCGCAAATGGCTTTTTCAATAAACGTCGCAGCTTTATTACAATCAAATGAGGCTGCAAAAACTGACGGAGTGAATAACACCAAACCTAGAACTATTTTTTTCATAATTTACTCTTGTTTAATTAAATGTTTTTGAAGCGTTGCGGCGTTAATTCGCTGCTAATTCTTCAAATCTTTTCAAATCTTCGTCGTTCATCGCGCCACTTTTCAATCGTGCTTTTAATGCTTCAATAATTCCGCTTAATCGCACGTCAGCACGGAACATTTTTGTGGTGTAATCGACTTTTTTTCTGCCGCCACCCTCGCGCCACCCGCCCCATTGTTTTTTAGGTGTTGGCGTAACTAAATCAATCGTTGATTTATCTTCTGGGTCTTTCATTTTCTCCCCCCCCCTTCTGTTTTTAACTTGTTTCGCGTTTCGCTATCAAATCACGTTACGAAACATAAACCAAGTTATTTGTTTTTTTTATTTCGGTGGCGCGTGTAAATGGCTTTTGTTTTTTCTTTTTTTCAAATCAGCGCGGCGATAGCCGCACCATGCCCCGCATTGCAAAACGGCGAAAGGCGCGGTCGTCCGCCGAAGCGTTTGAGATTAACGAAAATTTTGAGTGCGGCGACGTTAGCGACCGCCGTTTTTGCGCGGGGCATTCTTTCGGCTTGCGCTGCTTTTTCGCGCAATTAGCCGAATCTAATCAGTGCGTAGCCTCATTTTGCTTTTAAATCTAATTACACCGCTCGCGACCTTTTGCCTTTGCTCTTGATTGTTTCCACTCGCTTTTGATTTTGCCTTTTATCAGCACGAATCTAGCGAAAATACCCGCTGGAACGTAGGCGCGACGGCGAAGCGTGGGCGTAGTGAATTGCAAGCCGCGCGGCTTTTTGCGTGGCGCGGCGGTGAACGATAGCACTAAGCGTAGACTAGCGGTGAAGTGGAGGCGTGGGATTTTCGCGGTTTAGGTGGCGCGTGGGTTTCGTCAACCCACGTTTTGATGTGGTTTCTGGTAGATAAATTGGGTAGGTTTAAACAAACGACACGAAAGTCCCATAGGATTTTTACAAAACCCTTTCTAAATAAGGGCTGAAGCCACTTTTGTACTTCGTAACGTTAAATAAACTTCAATCGGTTTTCCTTCCATTCCGCGCCGTCAATCAAGCCGCTGTCATATTGTTTTTTCCAGTCGTAAAAGAACGGAATAAATCCGCTGGTTTCGTCGTGCGAATTCT
>JBAXMT010000302.1:0-2902 GCA_037134135.1 Methylococcaceae bacterium
CCACAAATCACGCGGTTGAGAATGCCATTTTTTCAAATCTTTGCCTTCCAAAAACGGTTTGAGCAATTCAGCAGAATTCGGGTCTTGAGAAATCAAGCGTTTTTTCGTTTCGCCATCAATCACAAACGCTTCATTCAAACCTGTTAAAACGCCGCGATAAGGCGAACCATAAACATCTTTGAGCGTGGGAAAACCGTTTGTGAGTTTGTCGCGCAACTGTGAAAGCCGCGCATCTTCAAATTGCCAACTTTCATTTTTCAATTGCGAATGCGCCATGATGCCGTGATTTTCGGCAAAAAATTCGCCCAACTTTTCGGGCAATTCTTTTGTTAAAACGAGCATTTGAATTTGCGAATCATCAACGGGTTTTGCATTTTGAAAAATTAAAATTGCGGGATACGTCGTCACACCTTCAAACACTTGCAAATCGCCAAAATCAATGACTTTTTGCAACGTCGCATTTGTTTGTAAATAACGGCGCAACGGTTCGCCCGAACCTGTTTTGAAAAACGTCGCGGAACTGATAAAACCGAGCAATCCGTTGGGTTTCAAGAGTTTTAAACCCAACTCGAAAAAGTACGCATATAAATCCGCGACACCGTGATAAACGGCGTAATTTTTTTGCAAATAGGGTTTAACGTCGCTCAATAATTCTTGTCGAACATAAGGCGGATTGCCTAAAACGACATCGAAACCGCCTGATTTCATAATTTTCGAGAAGTTGTTTTGCCAACAAAAACCGCCTTCAAACGTGGGCGAATCAAAGCCTAAACTGTTCCCGACCTGAATATATTTATCAATGGTGGTCAGTTTTTTGCCGCGTTCAGCGGTTTTGAGCCAGAGCGACAATTTTGTAATTTCGACTGATTCCGAATTTAAATCCACGCCGAATAAATTGGAATTGAGGATTTCTTTATTCAAATCGAAAATATCGCCGTGTTCGGTGATTTCGGCGATGCGGTTATTGGCTTTTTGATATTCAAAATGTAGCACGTCAAATGCCGCCACTAAAAACGCACCTGAACCGCACGCGGGGTCTACGATTTTGATAGTTTTAAGCGTGCTTTGCCATTCGTACCAAAATTTTAATTCCGAATCTTTTGCCTTATTCCATTGAATTTCGCCGTCGTCTTTGACTGAACCGAAAGGCGTTAAACAGTCGGAAAAACGTTGTTTTAAATGTTCGCCGAGCGTGTGTTCAACGATGAAAGCGGTGATGTGGTCAGGCGTATAAACGATGCCGTGTTGTTTGCGTTTGCCCGAAACAGCGGTGGTTTTGGCGGTTTTTTGGAAGCGTTCACCGTTTTTAATTTGCGCGGTAATTTCTTCTAAATCGGCAATGGATTGTTCAAAAATGTGTCCTAAAACCGTGACGGAAATTTCAGATGCAAAATCGTAATCGGCGATTTTTAAAAAGCCTTTGCACAATTCGTCCGCAACGATGAGTTTGTCTAAAAGTTTGTCGGACGCAAATAAACCGCCGTTGTAAGCAGGAACTTTTAAGAATTCGTTGCCTTTGTTGATGGCTTGAAACAAACCTTTAAAATTTTGGTAAATCGGACGCGGGTTATAAATTTCAACATATTTGTAGGCTTGCTCAATTGTTTTAGACGGCAAAAGTCCTTTGTCTTCACAAAAAGCGATAAACAAAATGCGGTCGAGTAATTTTTGTGCGGGTGAAATTAAATCAAGCGGTTCAACGTCGGGATTGTCTTCAATAAAACGGGTGATTAACAATTCACGCAGATTTTTATAATCGTCGTACAGTTTTTCGGTGATGTCTTTTTCAACTTGTTTGCTTTGTGCGAGTAAGGCTTTAGTTTTGCCTGCGAGCAAATTATCCGCGTGCAAACACAAAACGAATTTTGCGTATTCTGTTGGGTCGGTGAGTTTGGCTAAATCGAACGTTTCATAAACCAGCGTGGTTTCGTTGTAGGAATACAAACGAATTTCTAAATAATTGGTGACTAAAATCCACTGACAACCTTCTGCGTCCCGCGCGTAACGCCAACCTTGTTGAATTGGCGTTTCATTTCTGCCGCTGATTAAATTATCGAGATTTTTGGCTTTCGCGCCTTTGAGTTCAAAAACGGCGTGAACTTTATCGCCTTGTTTGTCGTTGAAAAATTCGCCCAATGCAGTATCAACCGAGCCTTTTGCAATCGGATATTCTTGCGCGAGACTGTAATTTTTGCCGCTGCCAAGGGTTTTATAACCTAAAATGGTTTCAAGAAATTTGCTGACAAACGAAATGGAAACAGCGGTTTCTTTGTGTTTAACCAATTCTTTGCTGACAATCATTGCTTGCCAATCACACAAAATTTCTAAATGCGCGGAGGGGATTTCTTGAACAATTAAGGCTTGTTCGATAACTTTTTTGTTGAATAGCGGCATTTGTTTGGTTAATGGACTAATTTTTCAGTATGCAATTTATCAAAAATCGCCGTCATTTTTTCAAACGAATCCCGCTTGTCTTTCTGCAATGATTCGATTTCGGATTGCGTCAACATCCTTCTTTGAGTTGAGGATATATCTGGCTTCGGATTCTGTAAGGCACTCAAATCCGTATCCGAAATAACTAATCCACCAGTGTTCGAGTTCATAATAATTTTCCTGTAAATTTTTTAAAGTCACGTCTGTGATTGCAAGCGTAGACGAATAATTTTTGCCTGTTAATGTTGTAGCGGCAAGTGTTTGAATGCCAAATTGTCCAAGATAACCGCGCAAATTAGCAAGCGTCCCACCTTGCGTTAACGTGTCATCCAAAATAATAGCGTAATCAGCTTTTACGCTCGGTTCACCTGAAAATGGCGGTGGAAATGCTAATCTCGAAAAACCGTCTGAACCTGTGCGGCTAACTTTCGCAGATTGCACAACGTTCAACTCAACAGGCAAATCTAAT
>JBAXMT010000303.1:0-2890 GCA_037134135.1 Methylococcaceae bacterium
ATCACGCAAAACATCCAAAGCACCAAGTTCATCTAAATGTATCAACACGCCAGCATCGGCGACAACTAACGCTTGTTTAATCGTTGCCATGCAATCCCCATTCGACATCTTCAAGGATAAAATTTTCAGTTAAAACGTCTTGATGTGAATCTAAATAACGACGCAAAGATTCATTGATAATTTCTTGTAAATTACTCGCCCAACCTTGTTGCACCATTGTTTGCGCTTGTTGCCATAATTGATTGGGTATTTCTGCTTGTACCATGCTATTCATTTTTTTAACTCCGTGTGTAGTTTTTAACTTATTTTCACACCACGCAACACAAAACCGTTTCTTCGCTGTGAATGGAATTAAAAAGCACAGAATCATGAAACGTTTTAAAGGTATTGGGTAAGTTTTCAAACATCGATTTTTCTCTAATTGCGTGTTAAAAATCGTCAAAATTTAAAACGTGTATGCCTTCAAACATTTTGAAATCTTTTACATTGAATGTGTAGACGTGTTCAATTTGAGCTTGAAGCATCGTCGCTACTAAATTTGTATCGTGAATTTTCTGCTTTTTGACCTGATATTTCTTCAGTAACGGTAACAAAATATCGAGTTCTGCATCGGGTAAAATCGTTAAAACTTCCGAAAACTCTTCTAACTTGTCGCACGCTTCAGCGATTGTTAATGGTTCATCAAAAAATTTACTGTTTGTTGCAATCGCGTAAAACTCACGCAAAACTTGTTTGGAAATAAACAGTTCGGTGTCATATTTTTCAAAAGCTAAAAATGCGTGTTGAACTTGGGCGTGTTTTTCAGAATCAAAATTTTCAAAGGTGTGATAAATCAACACATTTGTATCGAGAAAAACGTGCTTAAATTCCGTCACGATAAGCATCCTCGCGGCAAAATTCCATTATCTTTTTGCCTTTTGAAAATGTGGTTAATTTTTTGAGGCTACTGCGCTTTGAGACGGCAGTATCTTCAATTTTTTGTTCGCTCATAAGAATCACACGAACATTAATCGTTTTTTTTGTAGGTAAAGCAAAAGGCAATTCGATATATCTGCCTCTACCTTGTGTTTCAAATTCAACTGCGTACATCGTCAAATCCTCCTAAACTTTGCAATACAAAACCGTTTTTTCGCTGTGAATGAAATTGAAAAGCACAGCATCGTGAAACGTTTTAAAGGTGTTCGGTAAGTTTTCAAACATGATTGTTCTCTTGTTTTATATCGAATAATTGTTTTAATCGCGTAATTTATACTACTGTCTCACGTAAAACACTACGCCAACACGCTCAATATGCTCACGAAGTTCTTTATGATTTAACGTGTCAAAAACTGACAAATCAATGGTATAAGGCAATAACAAATCATCTAAAGCCTCAGCAATATCGCCAAGTAGATTTCGTGATAATGTCTCACCGTAAAGCGTTAAATCAATATCAGAACCTGTTTTAAAATTCCCTTTCGCCCTTGAACCATACAACACCGCTTTTTCAATTTCGATAAAACGTCGAAAAACATCGCAAATTTTTTCAACGGTTGTGTTAGTTAATCCGTGATTCATGGGTCATTTTGTTCATATAGTGGTGTGAATTTCCGCACCATCTTTTCAAAAACAGGGTAAAAACTGTGCAAAATATCATCAGCAACATCATCGGCAAGTTCTGGATTGTAAGTATATGAAGTTTGATTTCGGGCTTTAATCATTGCCATCCAAACATCACCGTCTTCAATCAAGCCGTTTTTAAATGCCGTGCGCGTTGCATCGCGTGAGCCAATCAAATCAACAAAACCTTTATGTTCCCAATAATCTTTTAAAACATTCCACGCCAATTCGTGCGTGAACTCAAAACCTTGAATCAAACCTTGTTGTTCGAGTTTTGATAATTCACGAGTTTGCGCGAGTTCGACGGCTTCGACGAGTGTTTGAAAGGCTTTGAGATAATTATTAAATCGTTGTTGCCAGCGAATGTCTTGGTTTTGATTGCTCATAAATTATTCCTTTTTGTACAGAATCGTGAAACGTTTTAAAGGTGTTGGGTAAGTTTTCAAACATGGTTTTTCTCTATTTTTAGCAACATCAATCAATAATTGCTTTCAGTACCGTTTTAACTTGCTCAACAATCTGCCCAGAAACACGTTCTATAAAAACAGCTTCTCGTTCCACAAAATCAAAAGACTTAATCTGATGAACAAGAATGGCACCTTGCGTTTTTAGCGTTTTATCTAACACCACTTCTAATTTAATTCCGCGAATAGTGCTGGTAATCGGTGCAACAAATGCCAAGCCCGTGTGCTGGTTAAATGCTTTTCTTGAAATGACATAAGCAGGGCGACGCTTAATAATTTCTCGACCACTGCTAGGATCAAAATTTAGCCAAATGATGTCGCCACGATCTGGAATATAACTCATAGAATTTCTTTACCGATTGCTGGCGAATTTAACCATTCTCTATCCTCATCGGTTAAAACCAACGCTTCTTTGGGGCTACCCGCGAGTAAATCTTCTAATGTGGGAGCTTTTTGAATGGGTGAAAAAAATGGACTCGACTCAACAAATGTGACCAAAACTTTAATTGGTGTGGTGATATTCATTTTTTCTGAAAATACCAAGCCTTTTTGTGGGTCATAAATCGCTTCTACTGTTTGTAACATTTTTAACTCCGTATCTTAATTTTGAATTTCTACAAAATCCTCACACCACGCAATACAAAACCGTTTCTGCTCTGTGAACGTAATTAAAAAGCACAGAATCGTGAAACGTTTTAAAGGTGTTGGATAAATTTTCAAATCCATCTATTCATCATAATGTCCACCGATAGCAAAAATATAGATTGCTTCATCATCAAAACGATAAATTACGCGGTCTTTTTTTGATAAATGCCGCGACCAATAGC
>JBAXMT010000304.1:0-2879 GCA_037134135.1 Methylococcaceae bacterium
CATCGGTAAACCGCTGATGGCTTAATTTAATGCTGATAACTTTCGGTTCGATGTAGTAGTTCAGCAATGTTGATTGATTTGGTTGGCATTACAACCGTCTAAATTTTTGGCTTTTCAAAATGCGGTGAATTTTTAGAATTTACCGCTCCCACTCGCAACATCGAATTTAAAAGTTGTCTCTTCGCGCTACAGCATCATTTGCCAATTCAATAGAACAATTACGCCACGACGTTTAAACTACGCAAAAACTTCAATCGAGAAACCACCATGAAAACAAAACTCCTTCCGCTCTTACTTTTTACGTTTGCGACAAACGCTTTTGCCGCACTCGACACACCGACCGAAGATTTCACCGACAACGGTGATGGCACAGTTTTACACAAAAAAACAGGTTTAACGTGGCAGCGGTGCAGCGTGGGGCAGACGTGGACGGGTTCGAGTTGCAGCGGCACGGCTTCAACGATGAATTGGAACGATGCAATGGCAAGTTATAGCAACAAAACCGATTGCAATCAGTGGCGGCTGCCGCGCATTGATGAACTCGATTCAGTCAATGACCATGGAATTTTTAACCCTGCTATTAACGCAACAATCTTTCCTAATACACCCAGCACTTCTTTTTGGGCATCTTCAATCTCAGCGTATAACAGTCCTACCTTTGTATGGACTTTAAATTTTCAAGATGGTGGAAGTATCTTTAGCTATAAATACTATAGTTATGTGGTTCGTTTGGTACGAGGTGGGCAGGAATGTTCTCTTGATAGCTTTACTCCAGATACTGATTTTATTGATAACAAAGATGGTACGCTCACTCATAGTAAAACTGGCTTGATGTGGCAACGTTGTACTGTAGGGCAAACGTGGAGCGGTAACACTTGCTCTGGAAATTCTACAGAAATGGACTTTTTTTCTGCCTCATTACAGACTAGCGCATTAGCTGGCTATAGTGATTGGAGACTTCCAACGCAAAATGAGCTTAAGACAATAGTTGAATACAAAAAATATTCTCCAGCAATTAACAAAATAATTTTTCCGAATACTCCAAATCTTTGGATTTGGTCTTCTTCAACTCATGCTTTTGCTCCAGCTAACGCATGGATTCTTGATCTGAATCTTGGAGTTGATAGCAATACTGGCAAAACTCAAAAAAACGGGGCGGCTATTCTCGTGCGGGGAACATGGACAGCACCGACGATTACAACACCTGTTGTTTCAACAACCATCGATTTATCAACTACCCTCACACAATCATCTAGCCGCGTCAAAATCAACGAAAACCTCACTTACACCGCTACCGTTATCAACAACGGCACAGGAACGGCAAATAATTCGTTGCTGAAAATTTATCTTCCACCGCGCAATGTTTCTATTGTTTCGATGCCTTCGGACTGCGTGACAACGGGCAAAAGCATAACCTGTTCATTGGGAAGCCTTGCGGCTGGTGCAAATGCAACTCGCGCAATTACGGTGAGCTACATTAAATCGGGCGGCGCGAGTGTTTCAGCGTTAGCGTTGACCGATAGCAACGATACGAATTCAGCCAATAATGTGAGCCGTGTTGTGACGGCGATTAAGAAGTAAGACGGGAGTCATCATGCAAGCAATAGAATTTGAAACACATCTGCAAAACGGTTTTATTCCGTTGCCTACGTTTTATCAAAATTGGCAGCAAGGCAAGAAGGTAAAAGTGATTTTGTTAAGTAACGATTCTGCAATCAAATCAGAACCTGCAACACCTAACCTTAACCGTCACGCGGGGAAAATTCATTTAACGCAAGATGCGTTGGAATTTCAAAATGCAATGCGAGATGAATGGACATGAAAGTTGTTTTAGATACCAACGCAGTGCTTTATCTTTTGGCGGGACGATTAGTTGAACCGTTACCGCAAGCGAATTTTTACGTTTCAATCATCACAGAAATTGAATTGTTGTCTTATCCCTTGTTGAAATCCGAAGATGAAAAAGCAATTTTGGAATTTTTAGACGATGTCACGATTGTTAATGTGGATGAAGAGGTCAAAAAATCAGCAATTCGCTTTCGGCGCGATTATCGATTGAAATTACCTGACGCGCTCATCGTTGCGACGGCATTTCATCTCAATGCGGAACTATTCACCAATGACATTAAGCTATTGAACGTCACAGAATTGAACGTAAAAACATTAGCACTGCATAGCTAAATTTTCAGATTTTAAACGGATAAATATCATGGCAAATCAAAATCCAATCGGCAGTGCAACAAGCACGCTCGCAAACGGCTCACCTAACACCACTTACACGCTTTATGATTCAACGTTGCTGCAAGGTTTTTCAGACCCTGATGGTGATACGTTAAAAATTGCAGGATTGTGGGCAGATAGCGGTGAAGTAACTGATTTAGGGAATGGTAGCTGGTCGTTTGTTCCTGAAACGAATTACAGTGGCAATGTCGTTTTTGATTATGTTGTATTTGACAGCAAAGGGGGTGAGATTCAAGGCACATTGAGTTTTAACATTATTGCGCCGCAAACTGCACCGACGGGAAGCGTCACCATTTCAGGCACGGTGCAACAAAATCAAACCTTAACCGCAACGAATACGCTGGCTGATTCAAACGGTTTGGGCGTAATCAGTTATTCGTGGTTAAGCAATGGCGCATTTGTTTCAAATCAATCCAGTTATACGCTGACGCAAAACGATGTGGGTAAAAACATCAGTGTGAGTGCAAGTTATACCGACGGTTTAGGGAAACTCGAAAGCGTGAGCAGTCAAAGTGTAACAGTTTCAAATGTGAATGATTTGCCGACGGGAAACGTAATAATTTCGGGGGCAATGACACAAGGACAAATCTTAACAGCATCAAACACCTTGCAAGACGCAGACGGTTTGGGAACAATCG
>JBAXMT010000305.1:0-2878 GCA_037134135.1 Methylococcaceae bacterium
ATCCCCACCCAAGCCTATCAGCTCTGGGTGGGGAATTTCGCACGGTCAGTTAAAACTGAAATCAGCGTTTGTTGAGCGAGTTCTAAATTTTTCTGTTTCAAATAGGCGAAACCCAAATTATTGACAACTTCAACATCGGAAGCATCTAAACGATGGGCTTCAGAAAATTTCGCCACCGCTCCATCAACGTCTTGTTGATTTAATAGCGCATGACCTTCATCGTTGATTTTGCGTGCAGCCTTTTTATTGCCTTTTGCAGGCTTGGGCGCGGCTTCAATTTTGAGTTTCGCTTCTTGGATTTCAGATTCATGACCTACACCGCCATTATCAACTGCATAATCAAGCATCAGCATCACAGAAGATTTTGCTGTCGATGTATCTTGAACGACGGCTATTTTTTCATTTTTGACAGCGCGGGCTTGTGCGCCTACTTTTTCTTCGTATTTTTTGCCATTGAAAACATAAAGACTATTTTTTGCAGGAATTGGATTGTAATTTTCGTCTGGTTCCTTTCCACTTTTTGTGATGAGTAAATCTGGGTATTCTTTTGAACTAGAAATCACCGATACTTTGCCTTCATAGGAGAAACTTTTATCTGACTCTTCTCCATAGTAGCTAGTATTGTCGTAGCCAGTATCTACAGTGCCTAAATCACTCCATTTATTTTCCGAAAATAAAAATAGATGTTTGTATTTCTGCTCGACACCCATATGACCTTCATAATCATCAATTAAAAAAATCAATTTGTTTGGTGTTAAATTTAAAACATCTGATTTTTCAGCGGGGTACATAACGCCAAAGCTCCCTGCAAAACCAACTTTATTTTGTCTCGATAACAGTACCCAATCACCGTTTTTTTGTTTATAAGTCGTAGCCCCAATTTCAGCTTGACACGGATGTCCTAAACATAAAAAACCATCTTCAACAGGCATTATTGAATCAAATTCAACACGGAATTTATTACCTGATGACTCAAATGATTGAGTAAGAAAAACGTTGTTATAAGGTACATATAATCCGTCATTGAACCTATATTGTTTATCTTTACCTGCGTCGTTTTTTACAACCAAATCTGGATATTCTTGTTCGATACCAGTATCTGTAGTTTTGGTATTTTTATCGGTAATTATTAAATATGAATGTTCTTTTTCCACCCGCCATTTATCGCCTTTTTTTATGAATACAACAGAACTCAATAAAACGTCAGCAGGATAACTAACAGATGTTGAAGTTACCAAAGCGTGTTTCACAATTCCGTCTTGAGTAAATTCTTTCGATTCGAGTATTTTTACCGTTCCTGTTTTACCCGCAAAATTTTCATGATTTTCTAAACTACTCGGTGGGTCGATGTTTTCCCAAGATGCTGTTTTTGTATTTGCATCGTAATTGCCATACAAAATTTCAAGAGCTTTGCCATCATCAAAAGCCCCCGTAATCATTCGATTTTCTTCTGCTTTATCACACGCCATTTTGACCAATGCGGTAACGTCCGCATTGTCAGTTGGTAACGTCACTGTTTCAGAAGCAAACTTTTCTTGGCTTGTACCGTCTTGACGATATTTCACGCCTTCCAACGTAAAAAAACGGTTATCACAATTCGTTTCGGCATTTTGAATCACATAACCATCGGTCAAATCTCTGACCATGTTAAAACTCACCCAGCCGCTACGATTTCGTTTAACGGTGTTGATGTCGAGGTAAAATCTCGCCGCTTTTTTATCCGTGCCAACCGCTGTAAATCCTGCAAACTTATCTTCTTGTTTATCGCAAGCCGTAAGTATTAACGCCAACGGTATCGCTACCGCAAAAAATTTGAGTTTCATTTTTCTACCTGTCTGGTGTTTCGTTCGATGGCGAGCAATACGAGAATTAAGCTAAACAATGCAATCAATGTCACCGCACCAAAAACAAAGGCGGCAAAATACGTTTGTTGTAATTGACGTTCAGCTTTTGCGGCGCGTTCTTCATCCAATTTCTTAAACTTCAATTGCTTGTACTTGTTGATTGCGTCAACAAAAGGCAGTTTTAATTTATCGGATTCGGTGACAGTTGCCGCCATTTCGTCGATAAAATTCTGTTGAGCATCGAGCGGCAAAACCTTTAACCAATCGTTAAGCACTTTGATATTTTCAGGTTCGTTAAAATGCTTTTGTAAAACAAACGGCAATTTGACAGATGGCAGAAGATTTAGGTTTGTTGATGATGGCGTGGAATAGGTTGATGTTGTATTTTCAACAACGGGCGGTTTGATTGCGTCAGTCACTTCAAAGGCGGTGACTTGGGTATTGATACCTTTAGAAAAATCGACAAACAACATTCCGACAATGCCGACGCTGATTAAAATGCTGAAAATAATCAGCATGGCAAACACGCGGGTTAAACCGAATAAAAACTTTTTTTCAAACTTGTCGATGACTTGCATATTATTTTGCTACCGTTGCGTAAAGAGCGGCTAATTGGGAAATTTTCATAAATTCGGCTTCACCACTGTTCGACATTTCGGACAAATAAACGCACAAATCGGGAGCGGTTACATTATATTTAAGAATTTAATTGAAGTGATTTGATGATGAATTCTAAAAATAAAGAATTCTTAGTTGTTTGAATGGAGGTAAAAGGTGATAATCTGGCAAGTTTAGCTCAATGGCGAGCTGATAATACATACGAAAAACCCTGAAATCTCGATTACTTTGGTCGGTACGAAAGATTTTCAGGGCATTTAGTCACAATGGATAATTATGATACACATTAAAGATACAACTTACTTAGAAACACACCACCCCAAACAAGGACAACAAGCTGGAGAAGTATTGTGAATCCAATAGCTTTTATATTACCACAAACCAAACAAAAGCAAAATAACGTAAATACTTTTACG
>JBAXMT010000306.1:0-2869 GCA_037134135.1 Methylococcaceae bacterium
TGGAAGAAGGCGTAGCGATTGGCGCGTTGAGTTTGGTTCGTAAAAATTGTGAAGCATTTGGTATTTATTCGGGTTCGCCTGCAAAACGAATTAGTGAACGAAAACGAGATTTGTTAGAGCTGGAAAAAAAATTCATCGAGCGTTAATCTCAAACGCGAGGCTCACTTAATTATTCGTAACATTTGCCGATAAACGAAATTAAATTTTTTATACATATTCACAGGTGTCTCAATCAAATGTCCGCATCCATAATAAAACTACAAAAATCGTTCCGTCGCCCACGTTCGCTAACCATTTTATTCATTACTTGGTTTCTTTATAGCCCGGGAATGTTGGGTTGGATGGCGTTAAACGATACCACTACGTCGCATTGTTTTACGCCTGCCAATGAGGAATCGTTATGAAAATTGATGAAGAGGTTTTGTTAAAACCCATTCGCACGCAAGTAGATAGAGTCATGATTATCACGCTTGCCGTATTGATGTTCGTGTCAATTGGGATTGGCTGGTTTTACGACGTATTGTTGATGAGTTTATTGATTGGTGTGCCAGCGTTTATCGTACCCTTTTTAATTTGGCGAGCCGCTGCGGGTTCGTTTTTATTACGCATTACGATTGCCACGGCGTTGGTTGTACAAATTGCCATTCATATTCAAGCCAGTCACGGTTTAATTGAAATGCACTTTGGTTTATTTACAATTTTGGCGTTTTTATTGGCATATCGAGATTGGCGCGTGATTGTTTATGGCGCGACAATCATCGCCGTGCATCATTTGGTTTTAAACTTTCTACAAGCCGCACATTACAACATTTGGGTATTTAGAAACGGCGCAGATTTTGGTATTGTGATTTTACACGCAGCGTTTGTCGTCTTTGAATCTACAATTTTAGTATTCCTCGCGTTACAGTTTAAAAAAGAGTTGGTTCATTTGGCGACCGTTGCCGAAATTGCGGAGCGGATTGCCGCAGGCGATTTAAGTCAGCAAATTGTGGATGAAGATGAAGATTTTGTCGGCGTATTATTTCATTCGATGCAACGCATTCAAGATTCGCTCAACAATTTTGTAGTGGCACAACAAGACTTAGCAAGAAAACACGCCCAAGGTTTTATCAGCGAAAGGATTGATGCCAGTAAATTGTCAGGCATTTATGGTGAAATCGCCTCTGAAATTAACAACTTAGTCAATTCACACATTGCCGTGAAAATGCAAGTCGTTGACGTGATTACGCAATATGCCAAAGGTGATTTTTCGGTTGATATGGAAAAATTACCCAATGAAAAAGGGAAAATCACCGATGCGGTGGATAATATCAAAACCACGTTACTCAGCCTCAGTGATGAAATTAACGTGTTAGTGAATGCGGGGGCAAACGGTGATTTTTCTAAACGCGGCAACAGTCAAAAATTTGAGTTTGTTTTCAAGGATATGATTAACGCTCTGAATTCGCTGATTGAAACGTGCGATAATGGTTTTGGTGATATTGAGCGCGTGGCGAATGCGCTGGCAAAAGGCGATTTAACACAAACGATTAGTAAAAATTACCTCGGAACATTTGGCAAAGTCACCAATGGCATGAATAGCACGGTTGAAAATCTGAAATCGCTGATTACCGAAATCAAAGATTCTGCTGAAACCATCAGCGTGGCATCAAAAGAAATTGCAGCGGGAAATAATGATTTATCGCATCGCACCGAAGAGCAAGGCGCAAGTTTAGAACAAACCGCTAGCAGCATGACAGAATTAACGACAACCGTACAAAGTAACGCCGAAAATGCCAAACACGGAAATCAATTAGCGATTGGTGCGGCGGATATTGCAGGCAAAGGTTTGTCCGTAGTGAAACAAGTGGTGACGACAATGGAAGACATTAACACTTCGTCGCTTCGTATTGTCGATATTATTACGGTAATTGACGATATTGCTTTTCAAACCAATATCTTGGCGTTGAACGCGGCGGTTGAAGCGGCACGCGCTGGTGAACAAGGCAAAGGCTTTGCGGTGGTCGCGATTGAAGTTCGGAATTTAGCCCAACGCGCCACGAATGCGGCGGGTGAAATCAAACGGTTAATCGATGATTCCGTTGGAAAAGTGAATGACGGTGGAAAATTAGTCACTGAGGCGGGTCAAACCATGACAGAAATCGTGAATTCGATTCAACGTGTTACCAACATTATGGCGGATATTAGTCACGCTTCGGCGGAGCAAAGTTCTGGCATTGGGCAAGTAAATCAAGCGATTGGACGAATGGACGAAGCAACTCAACAAAATGCTGCATTAGTTGAAGAAGCCGCAGCGGCATCGGAAGCACTTGAACAACAAGCGCAACATTTAGCTGTGTCGGTACGCGGATTTAAAACAGAAAATTTCTAATTTTAGAAAGTAGCGGTTTAAAATGAATTTAATTGCTACTTTTTGTTTAAATATTGATGCTTAAAAAACTCGTTTCACAAACCGCTATTTATGGCTTGAGCAGTATTTTCGGACGCTTTCTAAATTACCTACTCGTTCCCCTTTATACTTACTATTTCACCGCGACAGAATACGGCGTTGTGTCAGAATTTTATGCGTATTCGGGCTTTTTATCGGTGTTTTTATTGCTTGGATTTGAAACGGGTTATTTTCGATTTCGTAGCGACAACGATAAAGCCTATTCGACCGCGTTGAGTTTTATTTTATTGCTCAACCTCAGTATTTTCGCGTTACTCACGACCTTCAACAGCACGATTTCTGGCGCGTTACATTACGCCACACATTCGGAATATATTTTATATTTCGCGTTGATTTTAACGTTCGATGCGATTGCCGCGTTGCCATTTGCCAAACTTCGCGCTGAAAATAAAGCGTTACGTTTCGCCAGCATTAAAATTT
>JBAXMT010000307.1:0-2868 GCA_037134135.1 Methylococcaceae bacterium
TTGTTTTTAGTGATTTATTGTGATTAGATGCCGCGAAGAATTAGCCGCAAAAAAAGTAAAAAAACCATCCTTGAAGGAACATGAAAAGGTTATTAAACGCGAGAGCAAATCAGCTCCGTAAATTTTGAAAAATTCACAACAAAAAGAGGATTTAAAAATGACAAATTATTGGATAGTAGGCGCGGCTTTTAGCGGAACAGAAGATGTGTTCGACGGATTCATTGAAGCTGGGATTTGGTACGGGTGGAATCCTAAAGACGACGATCCAGACAAACCAGTCGGCGCACAGGTCATCAAGATGCGCGATCATTTTAGAGCCATTCGCAAGGGCGATAGAATCGCAATCAAAACAAAAAACATCCGCGACGGAACAATAAAAATTAGAGCAATTGGGATTGTTAAAGCAGACGCGGACATAGACGCATGGCGGATTTATGTGGATTGGTTGTCTGTTGGCGAAGACGGTGGCAAAGAGATAATCGGGCGAAAAGTAGATTTAAACGGTATGCAAAGCACAATTTCACCACCATTCAAAAGTATCGGAAACAGCAAGCCGCAAGATGACGCTTGGATCAAAGAAGTTTTCTGTATTTAGGAAATAATCGCGCGGTTCTTCATCACCAAAACCACCGCTGATTTGTAAGTATCGGTGGTGGTTTTTTTCAGAAAATTATCGTCGTTGTCTTATTTTTGTTCAGCCAAAACCTGCTCAAACTGCGTCAACAAATCCACAATCACCGCATTTTTCATTTTCATTGCCGCTTTGTTCACGACCAAACGCGAACTGATATTCATAATTAACTCGCGCGGCTCTAAATTATTGGCGCGTAACGTGTTGCCCGTATCGACTAAATCCACAATACAATCCGCCAAACCCACGAGCGGCGCAAGTTCCATCGAACCGTAAAGTTTAATAATTTCAGCTTGAACGCCCAAACTCGCAAAATACTGTTGAGCAATCGTGACGTATTTTGTCGCCACGCGAACCCGTCCCGAAATCGCAGGCGCATCTTTGTGAGCCGCCGTCATCAATTTGCAACGGGCAATGTTTAAATCCAACGGTTCATACAAATTTTCGGCACCGTGTTCAATCAACACATCTTTTCCTGCAATACCCATATCTGCCGCGCCATATTCTACAAACGTCGGCACGTCGGTGGCGCGAATAATCACGAGTTGAACATCATCGCGGGTGGTTGGCAAAATCAATTTGCGGCTAGTTTCGGGATCATCAATCGGCGTGATGCCCATTTTCGCCAACAACGGCAAGGCTTCTTCGTAAATACGTCCTTTTGAAACGGCTATCGTAATCATCAGAGCCGCCTTATTTCGGTACGCGACGAATCGTCGCGCCAAGTTGAGCTAATTTTTCTTCAATGTGATCGTAACCGCGATCGATATGATAAATTCTATCGACAACGGTATCGCCTTCTGCGACTAATGCGGCAATCACCAAACTAGCTGAAGCGCGTAAATCTGTTGCCATTACAGGTGCGCCCGTTAATTTTTTCACGCCCGTGCAAATCGCAGTATTAGATTCTAGGCGAATATCTGCGCCCATTCGTTGCAATTCATTAACGTGCATAAACCGATTTTCAAAAACAGTTTCAGTAACGACACCCACGCCTTCTGCGACGGCATTCATCGCACAAAATTGTGCTTGCATATCGGTGGGGAATGCAGGGTAGGGCAAGGTGCGAACTGAAACGGCTTTTGGACGTTTGCCGTGCATATTGAGTTCAATCCAATCTTCGCCCGTGGTGATTTCTGCGCCTGCTTCGACCAATTTCGCCAAAACGGCATCGAGCAAATCAGGGCGCGTATCTTTTAATTTCACTCGTCCACCCGTAATGGCTGCCGCGCAAAGATACGTTCCCGTTTCGATTCGGTCAGGCAAAATATCGTAATGTACTGTCCTTTCGCCTAATTTTTCTACGCCTTCAATCGTCAAAACGTCGGTACCGATACCTGTAATTTTTGCACCCATTTTATTTAGAAAATGCGCCAAATCCGTAACTTCAGGCTCTTTTGCGGCATTTTCCATAATGGTCGTGCCTTCGGCTAACACCGCCGCCATCAATAGGTTCTCTGTTCCCGTCACGGTGATTTGTTCCAACATCAAACGGCAACCTTTCAAGCGTTTCGCTTTTGCATGAATAAAACCGCCTTCGAGCGTAATATCTGCGCCCATTTGAATCAAGCCGTTGATATGAATATCGACGGGACGCGAACCAATCGCGCAACCGCCTGGCAACGAAACGTGCGCTTCACCAAATCGTGCCAATAACGGGCCGAGAACCAAAATAGACGCTCGCATCGTCCGCACCAATTCATACGGCGCGACAAAACTGTTAATCGTGCTGGTATCGACTTGAATGTTCATTTTCTCGTCAACCGTCAACCCTACGCCCATACGCCCGAGCAATTCCATTGTGGTGGTAATGTCGTGCAAATGCGGCACATTGCCAATCCGAACGGGCGCGTGCGATAACAACGTCGCAGCTAAAATGGGCAACGCGGCATTTTTTGCCCCTGAAATTCGCAGTTCGCCATTCAATCGTGTGCCGCCAGTAATAATCAATTTATCCATGAATTAGGTCGTTTTATTTAATTTGAGTGAAAAATAATGGGTTTTGTCTAACCCGCTGAGTTTAGCTAAATTGAGCAATTGTTTCGGCACGTTTTTAAAATGCAGTTGAGCGCGTTGGTGGCGCGTAATTTTTATCCACTCAATCATCAACGCAAGTCCCGCGCTGTCTGTATTGGTGACGTGTGCGAGATCTAAAATAATATCTTTACTGCCCCGCAAAAAGGGCGGTGATTCGACCAATTTACCGTGAATGCTGGCAAAAGTAAGTTCACCGTGAA
>JBAXMT010000308.1:0-2863 GCA_037134135.1 Methylococcaceae bacterium
CTCAAAGAATGTATGAAGGCAATAAAACACCTCCAACGACAGAATACTGCTCAAAAATTGCAGAAAAATTCAAAGATGTGAATATGGACTGGCTCTTAACAGGCGAAGGGACGATGTTGAAGGGTGGCGGGGCGTGTGGTGAGAGTTTTAGTGATGAGGATTTGCAGATTTTGCGGATGATTAAACGTCTACCACCGACGCAAAAAAATTACCAAGTCAAAAATATCGAAGTGTTTTTACAATCCGCTGACGAATATGCTCGACATCTCGTTCAAGCGGGAGAGTTGAGAATGGTGGCTTGAAAATATGAGTGAAAAACCACCCAGAAGATTACCACCTGCAAAACCTGCAAAAGAAGGTGAATTGATGTCTAACTCGCCTGAAAATGGTCATCTAATCAATCAGTACATTGTGCAAATGCTGGTTGAGAAGGATTCGCCTGAAGAAATTAAAGACTTGATGAAAGCAGAATTAGATTTTAATCGTGAACGGCTAGCGATTGTGCGTGAACACGCCGCCCTACACCCAGAAGCGATTGAGGATAGAGCCACAAAAGGATTTAGGCGCGTGCAGTATTCGTTTTTGATGGGTTTGACATTGGTGTTATTGCCGTTAATTTTCTTTTCGCCAATTAGTACAGCATTAACGCTTTGTGCAATTTTGACGATAGTAGTGTCCGCAATTGCAGTGAACGGGCGTGACCGTGATAATGATTCGGATACGCTTATCAGTCTATTAGACAAAATTATCAGGAGTACAAAATGAACCACTCAACACGTTTAATCACGATTGTTTTATTCAATATCGTGGCAACAGGGTTAATGCTTTATTGGTTGACTAAATCGGGGGTAGATATTACCCACTCAACGATTGCTGATAATGCTGAAAATGTAGGTTTTATATTTGATTTACTGTCATTTATTGGTGTGTCGTTTGTCGTGAACGTTGGCATTTTGTCATACCCGTCAAAAAAGAAAATGACGATTGACGACCTTATCAAAAAAATCGACATCAAAAATGTGGTTACACCATTACCAAAGCATCGTAGACAAACTGTGTGATAACAGGCGAAGGGACGATGTTGAAGGGTGGCGTTGCTAGGAATGACGAATTGAGTGAAGAAAAGCGTGAATGGTTGAGAATGCTTGATTTACTCGACGATGATGCAAAAAAAGCTACATTTGCAACTACGAAAACGCTCGCTAAGAATTGTGAAATGGCGCGGGAGTTTGGCATTTTCAGATGAAATTGAAAGTTATCTTGAAAGTATTACAAGTAACATAGCCGATTATTTAGCTAACGAGTCTTATTTTGTAGAGAGAGATGCTTAATCATTGATAGTCCAATTATTTCACCTAATCTAACGGGGACAGCATTACCTATTAGTCTAGAAATCTCAACATGTCTAAATGATTTTTCTTTAGGATCAACGAACTGATAATCTTCAGGAAATGATTGTAATAAAGCCGCCTCACGCAATGTAATTGCTCTATCTTGTTCGGGATGCCCAAATCTACCACTGCCGTAATTGTAAGACTGAGTTGTAATGGTTGGGCTAGGCTCATCCCAATTCATACGTCCATAAACACTGATATAACCTTTTCCTGTAGATTTTTTATGGCAACGTAATTTCAGTTCGTCTGACCAATCATGCCATGTTCCACCTTGTTTTGATGCCTTTATGCGTTTGAGATTGATTTCCGTCAGACTATTTGATTTATGTATGGATCAAATGAATTTTTTTGTCCTGCTTGTATTTCAGGTAATTCCGCGATTGTATCTCTTACAGAAACATAAGTAGACTCGTCATGAGTTGGCTCTAACAGTGAAATTGTAGAAAACTTTGATGCTAATAACACTAAACGTTTGCGTTTTTGAGGAATTCCATAATCAGGACAAAAAACAATTTGACTAAAAATAAAATACCCTTGGTCAGATAACATTTCTTCGAAATCATGATATACCGAATGGTTTTTGATTTCTGGAACATTTTCCATTGTAATTAAATGTGGGCTTGTTTCTTTTATTAGACGTGCAAAGCTATAAAGTAATGACCATCGTGCATCTTTTGGGAGGTGTTGTGTATATTTTGAAAATGGCTGGCATGGCGCACATCCAGCAAGAATTTTTATCACATTGTCAGAATAATGAGTTGAAATTTCCGTACCTTTTATTTCTGCAATATCTTTTTCTATAAACTTAGCTGAATTATTCTTGTGATAAGGATAACGACAAGCCGAATCAATATCATAACCAGCAACCACGCGGATTCCTGACTTTTCCAGTCCATGGGTCAATCCGCCTACACCACAAAATAAATCTACCGCTTCTATGTTATTCATACTTGGGGAAGTATAACATTTCGCATAAAAATCATCATTAGAACTGATTTTTAGTCATGTTGTTTATACAGAGGAATGGTGCAATTTGTTGAAAATTATTTTAATAAAAGTCCTTTAAACAATAGTTCGGACAGTTTTTTGAAAAGATGAAAGAAATCTAAAAATCAGCGAAAATGTAGTTCCCAAACAAACATCAGGCTGAAAAAAAGATTTCCATGGAACTACTAGAAACAATTTTGGGCAAAATGTCCAGCACCTCGAAAACACAAAAAAATTTTATCTATTTTACTGATGGTTTTGCTGAGTTTTCAAGGGCGAGCCAATTACACTAATTTGAGCCGATACAGTGAACTCTCAGAGAAAACGTACCGCCGCTGGTTTACGAAACAGAAACTCGATTTCATCAAGTTCAACCAAATTGGAAACGGGTGCGATTAAAAGTGTGTGTGGAATTTATGCAGCAACTGAAGGGTGTGATTAAAAGTGCGAGATTGAATAAAATGGCGGAATTTGCATTGATT
>JBAXMT010000309.1:0-2822 GCA_037134135.1 Methylococcaceae bacterium
AAAGGTAAAATTTTGAACGTCGAAAAAGCGCGTTTTGACAAAATGATTTCGTCCGAAGAAGTCGGCACGCTCATCATCGCGCTAGGTTGCGGCATCGGCAAAGAAGAATATAACCTCGAAAAATTACGTTATCACCGCATCATCATCATGACCGACGCGGACGTTGATGGCTCGCATATTCGCACATTGTTGTTGACGTTTTTTTATCGCCAATTGCCTGAAATTATTGAAAAAGGTTACATTTACATCGCCCAGCCGCCGCTCTACAAAGTCAAAAAAGGCAAACAAGAACATTACGTCAAAGACGATGCCGAATTGAACAGTTATTTGATTCAACTCGCACTCGAAAAAGCGCAGTTAATTACGCATTCGTCCGCGCCAGCCATTCAAGGGCAAGGGTTGGAAAAATTAGCCAAAGCGTTTTTAGACGTGAACGCGATTATTCAACGTTTAGCGCGACGTTATGACGATTTGTTTTTGGATCAATTTTGCTACATTCAACCGCTGAACGACGAAACAAAATCATCGGCAGAATCGATGCAAATGTGGCTCGATAACATTCATGCACGTTTGACGGAAGCAGGCGGTTTAGCTGAATTTAGCAGTGAACTGGAATATCACAATGCACACAATTTCAAAATCACCGTCACAAAACGCCGTCACGGGACAAGCAAAGTTTTTGAATTGCCAATGGCGTTTTTCAACAGCACGGATTATCAACGTATTTCGACTTATGCAAACGAAACGGCGGGGATGTTTAACGACGAATCGGTCATGCAAATGGGCGAACGTCAACAGCCCGTCGAAAACTTCAAACAAGCGTTTGAGTGGATGATGCGCGAAATCAAAAAAGGGCAAACGATTCAACGCTACAAAGGTTTAGGTGAGATGAATCCTGAGCAACTTTGGGAAACGACGCTCGACAGCAATAATCGTCGTTTGTTACAAGTTCGCATTGAAGACGCAATTGCCGCCGACGAAATTTTTACCACATTGATGGGGGATGTGGTTGAACCGCGTCGTGATTTTATTGTGAAACACGCGCTCGACGTGTCGAATTTGGATGTTTAAAAATGCTTGCTTATCCTGCCATTGACCCTGTTGCTGTTTCGATTGGTGCTGTCAAAATCCACTGGTACGGCATCATGTACCTGATTGGTTTTGCAGCAGTTTATTTGCTTGGGCAACACCGCGCAAAACAAGCGTGGTCGCCCATCAAACCCGAAGCAATTGAAGATTTAGTAACTTGGGGCGCAATGGGCGTGATTTTGGGCGGGCGGATTGGTTACATTTTGTTTTATAACTTCAGCGCGTTTTTAGAAAATCCGCTTATTTTGTTCAAAATTTGGCAAGGCGGAATGTCTTTTCACGGCGGAATGTTGGGCGTATTTGCGGCGATGGCGTGGTTTGCGAAAAAACAAAATTGCACACTTTTTCAACTCACGGATTTAATCGCCCCGATTGCGCCGATTGGTTTAGGCGCAGGGCGAATCGGGAATTTTATCAATTCTGAACTTTGGGGCAGACCGACCGACGTGCCTTGGGCAATGATTTTCCCCAATGGTGGCGACGTGGCGCGTCACCCGTCGCAACTTTACGAAGCTTTTTTGGAAGGCTTTGTGTTGTTTGTGATTGTATGGCTTTATAGCCAGAAGCCGCGTCCAGTCATGGCAACAACAGGTTTAGCGGTTATGTATTACGGCTGTTTCCGATTTTTTGTTGAATTTTATCGATTACCCGACGCACAGTTGGGATATTTAGCATTGGATTGGGTGACGATGGGACAAATTTTGTCCACGCCGATGATTGTGATTGGGGCGGGTTTAATAGTTTTTGCGTATAAAAAAACATGAAAAATTATCTTGAACTTTTAGACAAATTGCTCACCGAAGGTACGCAAAAAGGCGACCGAACGGGAAACGGAACTTTGTCTATTTTTGGGCATCAAATGCGTTTTGATTTAGCGGCAGGTTTTCCGCTTATCACTACCAAAAAAGTGCATTTGAAATCGATTATTTATGAATTGCTGTGGTTCTTGAATGGAGATACGAACAACAATTTGCTGGAAGAAAAAGGCGTTTCAATTTGGCGGGAATGGGCAGATGAAAACGGCGAATTAGGAGCAATTTATGGCAAACAATGGCGTTCGTGGGAAACACCCAATGGCGAAACCATTGACCAAATTTCACAAGTCATTGAGCAGTTAAAAACCAATCCAAACAGCCGTCGCATTATCGTTTCTGCGTGGAATATCTCAGATTTGCCCGACGAAAAAATCAGTCCACAAGATAATGTCAAAAACGGCAAAATGGCTCTCGCACCGTGTCATGCGTTCTTTCAGTTTTACGTTGCAAATAACAAACTTTCTTGCCAACTTTATCAGCGCAGTTGCGACACATTTATCGGAGTGCCATTTAACATTGCCAGTTATGCGTTGCTCACGATGATGATAGCTCAACAATGTGATTTAGAACTCGGCGAATTTATTTGGACAGGCGGCGATGTGCATTTGTATTTGAATCATCTTGAGCAAGCAAAAACGCAGTTACAACGCACGCCTCGCGCATTGCCGTCGATGAAAATTAAGCGCAAACCTGCTTCGATTTTTGATTACGCTTACGATGACTTTGAGTTAGTTGGCTATGATGCCGATAGTCACATATCCGCCCCGATTGCTATTTGAGATATTTGTTTATGACTACTTACCGCCGATTATTCGTTTTATTTTTTCTCCTCTTATTGGCGGGTTGCGCTTCTGAGCCTGTGATTCGTCCAAGCAAACCAACACCTGTTGATACAGGCAAAGTTCCTGATTACGTTGA
>JBAXMT010000310.1:0-2821 GCA_037134135.1 Methylococcaceae bacterium
TTAAAATGGGAACGTGGTCATCATTCACACGGTCGAATGTGCCAGCTAAATTTGCCTCAAAAGCCGAATAACTTAATGTGTTCATGGTGTTACCTCGTTTTCGTCCTGTTTATAAAGTTGTTTGGCTTGGTGTTCGTGAATGTTCAACGCTTAAAGTCATAACTACATCTTTTAAATCCATAATAAAATTCCATGTGAAAACTGTAAAAGAATAAAGGCGGCGTGAATCACGTCGCCTTTTTTTGCAATGTTGAGAGTGGGAGCGAACCGACGAGGCGGTTTAATTATTTAGCCTCTCGAACCATTACCTTACCGCCACAAATGTCTATAAAACATCTCTCGAATTCTCTTTGGCATCCAAGAATAGCTGAATCTTTTGCTCTATCGTGTGACGACATTTTGAATTGGTCATAATAAACAGCAATACCAGAATTAAAAGAGTCCTCGGTATTTATTTTAATTTCACACTGAGTTTCTTCTTTTTTACACTCAAATCGGCACAATTTCATTTCTTTGCTGCCGTCCTCAATCAACTCTGAAACTAAAGTTTTGGTAGGTGTTGATGCAATTTGAGTTGGTCTTGAAATACATCCAACTAATACTAATATGCTGAAAAATATCGCAATGGCGTTCATTTACTTTCTTTGAGAGCTGCATCAATCATTGTCACTGCCGCTGGCGTTGGATACTCATAAAGCGATTTATTTGCACCATCAACCATGACACCAATTAAACCCGTTCCAATTAAATCTAAGGCAAACAACCCGCTGCTATACTCTGACGATACCGAAGTAGTGCCTGTTTGTTTTTCATTCTCACAGGTAATTTTTAATGGTTCACTATCCCGATAAATTTTAGTTAATGTATTGGGTGTAGCGTTCCAAGAACCATAAGTATTTGCAAGATGACAACGGGTTGAATTTTGGCTCTTATCCCCAGCGGTTGAAACTGTGAGCTGTTGCTCAGTTCCTTTGAACATAGTCGCGCAACCAGTAAGTAATAAAACGCTTGTGGTAATTGAAATTGTTTTTAACATAAATATCCTTGCACATTGGCTAATAATAGCCTTTATTAAATAATTGTCCGATTTTCCAAGTTTGAGTTTTTAAATCACTAATAGATTTATTAAGGTCATAGTAATTAAAAGTTGGAGTCGGAGTTGTTTTGCTATCTCTAACTAATCGTAGATAGCCGTATTTGGTCTTGTAATCTATCTCAACCATACTGCTATTAAAATCAAGATACCATGCAGAATTGCTGATTTGGGGATATGGAGAAGACGACCAATAAATTCCTTCTGTATTGGGAAAATAATCAGTGTCGATTGTTGGGCTAGATGGCGAACCTAAACACATTAAACCGTACTGTGTTGCATCAAGAGTTGTACTTTTACCTTCCGAGCAATAAACCAAACCTTTTAACTCTGCAATACTAGGTATTCGCCAATTAGTTCCACCACAATATGCGATGTTATTCATGGATTTTGTGTAACCGTAAACATAAGTCGTGCAGTTTTCAACTCCTTTGCAATCTGCAAAATTATCACTCCATGTGTACTGCCAACTTTTATCGCGTATAACTCCGTCGTTGCCCTTTACCTCCCAAATCAAACCAGTTTTATTGTCTTGGGTGCAAGCCCAATCAGTTGGAGCTGTGCCGAGCATTGCGTTGTCTGGTAAGCGTAAACCGTTGTTAGAAATTTTGGTATAGCCAGTTGTTTTTACTGGTGGTTCGATAACTTCAACAGGTGCGGGATTTGAAACAGTAATAATTTTAGAAACCGATTTGCTACTTAAAACAGGCGTGCCTTTATCCTTTGCAACTGCACTCAACGCAAAATCACCCGACGTTACATAAGTGTGGCTAAAAACTAAATTTGTACTGTCTGTTGCGGTTAATGTTTCAGGTTCGGAATTATCGCCCCAATTCATCATGATGGAGTTTAGATTTGCATCAACATCTTTGGCGTTTAGCGTGACAGTGTATTTTGTATTTACCGTAGCGGTCGCATCTGAACTAATCAACGTTAATGTGGGCGCATGATTAACGGGAGCTGCGCTTGTAACCTTGTAAGTTCCAGTATTGACGGCACCTCGTAATGCACCACGACTGGTGTAAATGCCAACCGTATACTTTTTTACACCAGTGGTGAATACAGCTTGTGATAACGAGTATTGCGTCCCCGTTCCAGTCATCGCAATTAAAGTACCGCTGCCAACATTGATTTTAACTTTATCGCCAACAATTAACGGGGCGGTTAATGTTGTCGTGAATTTAAATATCGCCCCAGCTGTTGCAGTAGCTGGCGTTACGCTAATACGGGAAATTCTAGTGGGAACTGTTGCAGCTGTCGCTATATTAACCACTAAAAACATAAGTGGGATTATAAATTTGGAATGAATCATCATTTAACCTGTTTTTCGCGTGGTAAAAAAATCCCTTTGATGCAATCGGGGTTAATGATGCACAACTGAATATGATTGTGGGTTTTAAATCCTGCGTCTGGATTATATAACATTCTAAGAGATTCGCTTGCGGATTGTGAATGGTTGCGAATTGCCGCAAAACGTCAGGTGAAATGATTTTTACTGCGCGTGAAAAAGAAAGCACGCAATCCACCGCTAACGCTTTGTCGATAAAATAATTCACTGCATCCGGCGGCAATGATTTCACAATGCTATGATTAACTTGATGCTCGGACGGTTGGCTGACTGATTTTGATACTTTTAAAACACGCACTCAGGAATAGCTTTCAAATAATCATTGTCGCCACACGCATTCCTTAATCGAATCTAAACGCGCTTCGTGGGCGTGCAACTCT
>JBAXMT010000311.1:0-2805 GCA_037134135.1 Methylococcaceae bacterium
CAAGGGCTAGAAAGCGTTTGATTATAACTCATGCCAAACAGCGGCAACTCTACGGAACAACCTTGCACCAGAAACCATCGGTGTTTTTAAATGAGATTCCTACGCAACTGGTGGATTCACACAAAGACAAACCAATGGTCAGTTTGAAATTACCTGAAGGGGTTAAAATGCCGAGTATGGCGGTTCACTAGAAGTTATTCCTCAGTATCTTCGGATGCTGGGGATGTTTCTGTAGTTTCAGGTTCTTGAGCGGTTACAACTTCAGCGTCTTGAACGTTAGTTTCTTTTTTTGATTGATTCTGAGTTGCTTTTATATCAGCACGAATTTGTTTGATGCAATCTTGTAAAACCTTAATTGCATCTTGTTGTGGCACTTTTTTAACACCCGACATAACACTTTTCTTAAAATCATGTAACGCCTGTTTAGCTTGTGATTCAACATCAATTATCTCTGAATCACTTTCGGGTCTAATACCTTTTTCTATTTGAATTTGAGCTTTAATTTCGGAAACAGGTAAATTTTTATTCAAGGCATATTCATAGATTTTATCGGCAACATCCTCGTTAGCTGGCGCACTAATTTCATAAGCGGCTGTCAATGAAATCCCAGTACGGTCTTTATCTTTGAAATACTTCGCAAAATTCATGTACCGAGTTAGCGTTGGTTGGTTATCCAAGCATAATGCTTGGATAGACTTAATCCAGTTGCCAAATTCTTTATTTGAAGGCAAACGTTCACGCGCTTGAAGTAGAATCAGCCCTTTAAATAACTGAGATTGCTGGTCAATAGAATTATAACGCGCTGCTAATTCATCAAGCGTTAAAATGGTCAAATCGGGTAATTGTTGTTCAATCGTATCATCAATAAATTTTTCTGTACTTTGTGTTGTAGGTGATTGTTTTAATTGGTTTATTTCTACGAGTGCCATGTAAATATCTCTTGTATAAGTTGATTAAATTCGGTGATAGCCTGTTGATTATTCGACTCTGAAATCCCTTTACCTTCTGCCACTATATCCGCCCATATTTTACGATAAGTAACTACTGATTCGGCTAAATAAAAATTATCAAATTCGCTAATCAATTTTTGAATCATTGCTTTTGCTTGCTGTGTATCTTTGACTAAAGGATTGGCACTACAACAGGTTAAGAACAAAGCAACTTTTAACTTTTCATTTTGAGCTTGGGCATCAATACAGGTATTTAGTGTCTTCTCTAATGTCATCAATGACAATGATGTCGGCATAATAGGTACGATAGCTAAATCAGTTACTGTTAGTGCGCTTCGACCATTCACATCGGCTTGACCCGCACAATCAACCACAATCCATTCATAATACTTTTTCAGTTCCAATAACTCACGAGCAACAAATTTACCTGCTCTTTGAATGCAAGGTATCGGTTTTAAATTCCCAACTTCTTGTCGTATGTCCAACCAACTCGCGGCTGAACCTTGTAAAACATCGAAATCCGCAAAGGTAACGTTTTTATTCTGATTGATAAGATGCACGGCGGTACTGACCGCAATGGATGTCTTTGTTGAGCTTTTAGTGGAGTAGAGTGTCACTATCATGGATTTATCTCACAACGGGTTTTAAACACTTTATCACAAATATGAACAGTAGAAATTTTGAGTAATAGACATGATTAAACCGTTTTAGTTTTTAACCATTTAAAAATAGGTGTAGAATCCCCAAACGCAAGAAAGCCCCGAAACGAAAACGTAACAGGGCTTTTGCACAGCGTAAACTCATCGCACTTTGAATTGTTCTTAGCGGGATTTCTTCAAAGGCATTTTTATTAACACATATCACTGGCTGCACAATGACGATGATTTGATTTTATCACAAGCACAAAATAATAAAATACTAAATTGCAATTTTTATGTGCTACTCACGATAAACTCAATAACCTAATCAAAATGTAGTCATGGAGAAACCACCATGATTAACCAAACAACCGCTAACCAAACCATCACAAACACAGCTCTTTTCGCTAACAATGCTGTGCCTCCTTTCAGCTTCAATCATCACATTGATGCTCACACACCCACCTTTACATTCAACGAACCTGAACTCAACACAGGTGATTTCTACGTCATTGGTAACAGAAAACAAGTCAAATACGGCGCATGGTATTGTGAAGGATTCGCTCACGCTTCAGCGATTCATAACGCAAGCGGTGACGGTAAATTAACCCTAAGTAACATTGATAACTTACCTGTCGTGATGTGCGATAACGGTGATTTAGAATCGGTGGTATTAGAAAATCACACGCAAGGCTATGACGGCATTCGTATTGTGGCGGATATAAATTATCCAACTGACAGTTATCATGCCCTCCAAGCTGCTTATGCTATCAAAGCCAATCATTACTATTTGTTTGATGCGCCAACCCTTGCCTTTAGCAAAGTAGAAGTGCCTAGTAATTATCGTGATTACACTCAAGCCTTAATTGCGCTCGCACCAAATAACGAGTTAAGTCGTTTAATGGGACAACTTGTATTTGCTATTTCTTCTGATGTACCTAGCAAATACAGCCAAGAAACGGCTGTAGAGTTCATTGTCAACACAATGGCTACTCGTGGCTTAGATGTTAGTCATTCCGCCTTAAAACTCCTCGAAAAGGGCATTAACAAACGCCGTGAGTTCGTTAAGCAACTCAATCAAATCACAGACTATACAGGTACAACACCGCATGATTGTGATGATTTAACTAACGAAGAAATCTTAGAAATCATTAAACGTGAATCGCAAAAGATGATCTTGGCAATCGGCACATTATTTGTTGATGCACGCAAGAAAG
>JBAXMT010000312.1:0-2799 GCA_037134135.1 Methylococcaceae bacterium
TTGGCGACAGATGCTCGAATTTATGCTCAAGGGTCTTGAAATTCCTATCCCTGAAACTGTTTAATTTCATAATGAGAATTGCTGCGTGAAAGTAATGTTGTTAATTTAAAATGGTCACAAGTGGATTTACAGAGACGTTGTTCATGGGTTGACGCTGAAAACTCAAAAAGCAAAAAAGGGATTGCTGTGCCACTCAATGATGATGCCTTGGCTGTTCTACGCTCACAAATTGGTAAGAATGAGATTTATGTTTTTACTTATAAAGGTGAGCCTGTAACTCGAGCAAATAATCACGCATGGCGCAAGGCATTAGAACGAGCTGGAATTTCTGATTTTCGCTGGCATGATTTACGACATACTTGGGCAAGTTGGCACGTTCAAAACGGAACACCCCTACACGTTTTGAAAGAATTAGGTGGATGGGCAGATTTAACAATGGTTTTACGTTATGCACACCTGTCCTGTGAACACTTGAGTGGATACGCAAATAACTCTGCTCAAATTACGGGACATGACAAACTTTTGTCTTACCCACAAAAAAACCCTGTAAGCGAAAACTGCTACAGGGCTTGATTTTATTGGTGGGTCGTGCGCGATTCGAACGCGCGACCATCGCATTAAAAGTGCGGTGCTCTACCAGCTGAGCTAACGACCCTAAAAGAGGGGTAATTATACTGTCGATTTTTAAAATTGCAAAGGTTAATTTTTATTTTGATTAAAACTCACTCATTGACCAACGCGGACATGCAGAAATTTCTAGGTTTTGAATTTCTCCCATCAGGAAACGGCGATAACCCGCATACGCAATCATTGCGCCGTTATCGGTACAGAATTCAGGACGTGGAAAAAAAACTTTGCCACCTTCTTTCATAACCATTTCGGTTAGTATTGCGCGAATTTTCGCATTTGCACTTACGCCACCTGCAACGACTAACGTTTTCAACCCGGTTTGTTGTAAAGCCCGCCGACACTTAATCGACAATGTATCAGCCACCGCATCTTGAAACGCTAGCGCAATATCCGCTTTATCTTGGTCAGTTTTGTCACAATTTTGGAAAGTGTTTAACGCAAACGTTTTTAATCCACTGAAACTAAAATTTAATCCTGGTCTGTCGGTCATCGGGCGTGGAAAACGAAAACGTATTTGTCCAGATTTCGCTAATTCTGAAAGTTTCACACCGCCTGGATAATTCAAACCGAGCAATTTCGCGGTTTTATCAAAGGCTTCACCAGCGGCATCGTCCAGGGATTCGCCTAATAATTCGTATTGTCCGATGTTTGAAACTTCCACTAATAACGTGTGTCCGCCTGAAATCAACAACGCAACAAATGGAAATTCGGGCGGATTTTCTTCTAACATCGGCGCGAGTAAATGCCCTTCCATGTGATGCACGGCGACGGCGGGAATTTGCCACGCGAATGCCAAACTTTGTGCTGTTGCCGCGCCAACCAACAACGCGCCCATCAATCCAGGTCCAGCGGTGTAAGCAATTGCCGTTATATCTGATTTTGTTAAGTCACTTTCATGTAAAAGTTGCTTAATCAGTGGAATCAGTTTGCGAATGTGATCACGCGATGCGAGTTCTGGTACAACGCCGCCGTATTCGCTGTGCATTTCGATTTGACTGTAAAGTAAATGGTGAATTAACCCGCGTTCAGAATGGTAAATTGCCACGCCTGTTTCGTCACATGACGTTTCGATGCCTAAAATATACATTGAGTTTTTGAAAAATAGAGAAGTGAAGGTTATAATCGCGGGTTCTATCTATGTGGCAAATCCGCCGCTAAACTGCTTTATCATTTTAACATAACTGGAATTATCCTAATGCCATCAGTAAAACTTAAAGAAAACGAACCATTCGACATCGCGATTCGTCGCTTCAAACGCGCTTGTGAAAAAGCAGGTGTTTTAGCAGAAGTGCGTCGTCGTGAAGCATACGAAAAACCCACAACTGAACGCAAACGCAAAGGTGCTGCAGCGGTTAAACGTCATTTGAAAAAATTGGCGCGTGAACGTTATGCTTTGAAAAACTTACGTCGCGGTCGTCCTGCGCTTTAATTCATGAGCGAATTATTAGCACATCTTAAAAATGAAATGAAAATCGCCATGAAAAGTGGCGATAAGCCACGTCTTGGCGTAATTCGTTTGATTCTTGCCGCTGTAAAACAAATCGAAGTTGACGAACGCATTGAACTCGACGACAGCCGTGTTCTCGTTGTTTTAGATAAAATGGTCAAACAACGTCGCGAATCCATTCGTCAATACACCGACGGAAATCGCGTTGATTTAGCCGACATCGAAGCCGCTGAAATTGTCATCATTCAAACCTTTCTTCCCCAACCTTTAACCGAAGCTGAAATCGATGCAATGGTCGCGCAAGCGGTCGCGGATTCGGGCGCAACATCGATTAAAGAAATGGGTAAAGTCATGGCTTTATTAAAAGAACCCATGCAAGGTCGCGCCGATATGTCTGTTGTCAGCGTGAAAATCAAGGCAGCATTCGCAGAATAATGACGTTTCACGTTCATTATGTCCGGTAGGATTCCCCGCCAATTCATTGATGACCTTTTAGTGCGAGTTGATATTGTTGATATTATCGATTCGCACGTCCCTTTAAAAAAAACGGGTTCCAATTACACCGCCCGTTGCCCCTTCCATAACGAAAAAAGTCCTAGTTTTAACGTCAATCGCAACAAGCAGTTTTATCATTGCTTCGGTTGTGGTGCAGGCGGCAATGTCATTAGCTTTTTGATTGAATTTAATCACCTCAGTTTTGTCGAAGCGATTGAAGAATTAGC
>JBAXMT010000313.1:0-2792 GCA_037134135.1 Methylococcaceae bacterium
CGATGCACTCTTTAGCAATCACTAATTTTCTGCCCGTGAGTTTGTGCGCGTCATCAACAAAAAGCACGGCTCGCGTGGCGCGTAGATATTTCGGCAATAGCTCACAGCGTTTCCACGCGGGGATTTTTGCGTAAGGTTGCGCGGGGTTTTCTTTGTCCCACCAAGCCGCCGCGCCTTCGTGATCTAACCATTTCGACATCGGCGCACTGCCACAAATGAAAACAGCGGCGGGGAATTTCCAAGCGTCGCCGCTTTCGTTGGGTTTTAACATCGGTTTATTTGTTGCAACGGTGGCGCGTGTGTATTGGTACGGCTTCAACTGTCCGCGCCAAATCTGTTCCGCGTTCTCGTAAAGTTTGCGAATGGCTCGGGTTTTGCCGCTGTGGTGGTTGCCTGTAATCAAAACATTGTGCTTTTTGCTTATCGTTTTGCTGTCAATGAACGCGCCACCGTAGCCGCTTTTAGTTTTTAGCTCTGGCTGGCTACGGTTTCGGCTGTTGATTCGGATAAATTTCATGTGATTTTCTCCGCTAATTTTCGATTTTTCTGATTGATGGTGCGTTTTTTCTGTGCAGATTTCAGAAAAAAAGCGCGTTCACGACTTCGCGCCTTTTGTTTTCTGTTTCGTCAATCAATTTTGAATACTGTACAAGGTTCAAAAGTGCTAAACTTGAACATTGTACAAAATTCAAAACAGGCTTAGATAATGACAGAAACACCAGAAAAACCAAAACTTTCACACGGCGGGGCGCGTTTTAACGCTGGGGCGAAAAAATCTAAACCCGCTACGGTTGCAATGCGCGTTGATGCGCGGCTTGTTGAACTAATTGAAGCGTTAAAAACGGGTTTAAAAGTCGGGGCGTTAGACCCTTACGACATTGGGCGCATTTCGGGCGATTTTGAAAAACGCAATAACGACTATTGTTTTAACTACAACGGCACGGCGTTGAGCGGTAAAACGTCGGAAGATTACGCGGAGGAGTATAAAAAACGGATGAATGGCGCGATTGATAAGCACGGGGCAAAGTTGAAAGGCGGCATGACGTTGTTTAATTTGCTTCAAAAGTGCATCAAAGATGCTGCGCCACTTATCAGAAACGGCGTTTTTAAAGAACGTGAAATTATTACAAAATTCCTTGCGGCGCATGATTTAGAAAGCGTTGAAGAAATTAGAACCTTTGACGAGTGGCGCGGTAGTCGGCGGGCTTGAACTTTGTACAAAATTCAAAAGCGGGGCGACGTTAGCCGCTGCCGCTTTTTTTGTGCTTTTTGCTTTTCGTTTTCAATTCGTATTTTTTAGAAAAGCGACGGGGCGGCACGAACGGCACGCCCAACCGTTCAAGCCGAGCCGCAGACTTTCACACCACGAAACGGCATAACGGTTGGCACGACGGCGGCACGTTTCAAACAAGCCAAACCACGAAACGGCATACCCAAGAGCTGAGGGGCGCGGCGCGTTTTGGGCGGGACGAGCGGGACGGCGCGGCGCGGTTCACAATGGCACACAACTATCATTTTGCAATTCGGGCGGCTGATAATTGGCGAATAGTTCACCCAAACGGCGCGACAAAATGAAAAATAACATTTCTGCGTCGTTGGTCGCGTCTAACGGATCACGATTTAACGCGCCACTTAATGCCGATTTCAACCAGTGGCTAATTGTCGGATCATTCAAAACGTCATCAATCAATTTTTGTGTAGTCATGCGCGAGCCTTTCATTTCTTTTTAATTAAAATCTTTAAAGCCTGTTATTCGGTTTTTTGCAAATAACACGAATAACACGAATAACACACACAACTCACGAACGGCGCGGGGTTCAAATTCTGAGAACAGGCTAATAACAGGCTGATAACAGAAAAAAACGCCTGTTATTCGCCTTTTTTGACTAAAAAAAACGAATAACAGGCGAATAACAGAAAAATAACGGGTAATTTTAGACGATTTAAAAAACGCAAAGCCGCGCCGTTCGTGAGTTGTGTGTGTTATTTGCCTGTTATCCGTTTTTTGCGCTTTCGTAATAACGAGCTGAATTATCGTTGTTCGTGAGCAAATAATAACTTTTCGCGTTCTTTTCACCATGAACAACACGCCAAAAACTCGAATTATTCAATTTTTCGCCTTCATAATCTTTTAACGCCTTCCGACATTTCGCATCTGATACGCCTGCATTTTTCGCATATTGCAATAAATCGGGCTGTTTGTTGTGTCCTTGGTTGATTGCGTCCGTAATAACTTCAATCGCTACCGCGTCCTTTTCAACTTTAGCGGTGATAATTCTCTCTTTTTTCGCTTGCTGAATCGTTGCCGCGTCTACGGTTTGAACGGAATCAATCAAATCTTTGTATGATTGTTTTTCAGTTATCGAATAAGAAAACGACAGCTCCCGCACAACATCACCACGACTTTTGAAGTTCTCAAACAAAACCTGTTTTTTAAAATCGGTTTTCGTTACTTCGTCCAAAATAAAAGCACAGTCGCAATCATCGACAACATCAGACGTGCCAGCAAAAACCACCTTTCCATCTGCGTCGCGGTTCTTGTTTGTGTGCGCCAACATTATCAACGTGCCGCCGCTTGATATGAACTCGCGCCCAATCTTCATAAAATTAGTGGCTTGTTTTTTGTCCATTAAATCAGTGAATTTTTTAACGGTGTCTAAAATAATAACTTTGCCGTGCGCGGTGTTTTCATCAATCATTTTTCGGATGTAGCTTTGAAACTGGTTTGTTTCAAAACCGCCGTGAGATGGTGCAATCATTTGAAAGCCGTATTCTTCCGCGATTTCTAACTT
>JBAXMT010000314.1:0-2789 GCA_037134135.1 Methylococcaceae bacterium
GATATTGCGTTTGAATATATCGAAGGTGAAGCGATTTTAATGTTACTCAATAAAGCAGGAATAGCGGCATCGAGTGGCTCGGCGTGTACATCGGGTTCACTCGAACCGTCACACGTTATGCGTGCAATGGATATTCCTTACACGGCTGCACACGGCACAATTCGGTTTTCATTTTCACGCTACAACACCATGAGCGAAGTGGATGAAGTGTTGAAAGTCATGCCTTCAATTGCGGCAACGCTTAGAAAGTTATCGCCTTATTGGGACAGCGTTACAAATGAACCTGTCGCAAATCCTGAAGCCGCTTTTGCACCTACTTTCAAATAGCCATGAACACGCCACGCCTCATTATTATTGACGACACGACGCTCCGCGACGGTGAACAATCAGCGGGTGTGGCGTTTTCGTTGGAAGAAAAGTTGAGCATCGCAAAACAACTTTCTGATTTGGGCGTACCTGAATTAGAAATTGGTATCCCCTCAATGGGAGAGCAAGCACGCGAAGAAATTAAAGCCATTGCGGCGTTGAAATTGCCAAGCAATCTGTTGGTTTGGTCACGAATGCGAGAAGGTGATTTACAAGATTGTTTAGGCTTAGGCGTGGGAATGGTGGATTTATCGATTTCTGCCTCCGACCAACACATTCAACATAAGTTAAAACAAAGTCGCGCGTGGGTTTTGGAAACGATTGACCGCTGTGTAAAAACGGCGGTTGATTCGGGTTTAAAAGTTTGCGTTGGTGCAGAAGATGCCTCGCGGGCAGACAGTAATTTTCTCGCGCAAATGGCGCAAACCGCACAAGCGGCTGGCGCGTGTCGAATTCGTTTTGCCGATACGGTCGGAATTAGTGAACCATTCGGCACATTGGACGCGATTCGCAAATTACGCGCCGTCACCGACATGGATATTGAAATGCACGCGCATGATGATTTAGGACTGGCGACGGCAAATACGTTAGCCGCCGTGATGGGTGGCGCAACGCACGTTAATACTACCGTCAACGGTTTAGGCGAACGTGCTGGCAATGCCGCATTGGAAGAAGTCGTCGTCGGTTTGAAACAATTGTACAACATCGAAACAGGTGTGGATTTGCGCGAATTTACGGCGTTATCAAACCAAGTTGCAACGGCTTCGGGCGATACGATTGGCAGCCGTAAAAGTTTGATTGGGCGTGATGTATTCAGTCACGAGGCGGGGATTCACGTTGATGGATTGCTCAAAGACCCCAAAAATTATCAAGGCGTAGATCCTGCGATTGTCGGACGTTCGCATCAATTAGTTTTAGGCAAACATTCAGGCAGTCAAGGCGTGATGCACGCTTATCAGCAATTTGGAATTAGCGTGAGCCGTTTGCAAGCGAATCTTTTGTTACCGATGATTCGCCAATTCGCCAGCCTTCACAAACGTGCGCCGCAGTTTAATGATTTGAACCAATTTTTATGCCTGCTATAGCGAGGTGCATCATGATGTTTTTTTCGTCACCACAAAAACGCCCCATGCCAGCAATTTTTCAAGATTGGCACAGCGACGTAACCTGTGTTTTTGCCAGAGATCCAGCGGCGCGTAGTTTGACCGAAGTGTTGATTACTTATCCTGGTGTTCACGCGATTTTGTTACATCGTATCAGTCATCGGTTATGGAAAACGGATTGGAAATTTTCAGCACGTTTTTTATCAGCCTTCACGCGCTGGTTGACCAATATCGATATTCACCCAGGCGCAACAATTGGTAAACGGTTTTTTATTGATCACGGCGCGTGCGTTGTCATTGGTGAAACGGCGGTGGTTGGTGATGACGTGACGATGTATCACGGCGTAACGTTGGGCGGCACGTCTTGGAATAAAGGGCGGCGGCATCCGTCAATTGGCAACAATGTGTTAATTGGTGCAGGTGCAAAAATTTTGGGCGCAATTGAAATTGGTGACAACGTCAAAGTCGGCGCGAATTCCGTGGTAATGAAAGATGTTCCCGCGTGTTGCACCGTGATTGGTATTCCTGGTCGAGTGGTTTTGAGCAAAGGAGTGAAAATTCAAAATCCACGCGGAATTGATTTAGAACAACCAATGATTGACCCAATTGGCAAAGCCATTAACTGTTTGACTGAACGATTAGATGCGTTAGAAAACAACCCGAAAAAAATAATTGAGCCTGAAATAGAAGGTTGTAGCACTTGCGAAGCCGATAGCGTTTGCCAAGGTGGTGAATGATGGATTTACTCGAATTTGATGCCACCGATTTGTATTTTGAACAACCAGATTCGTTGGAAGTTCAAGATTTAATTCGCGCAGCTTCTGAACTTTACGGAAGCGGTGAAGCTGAATTGCCGTTGCTTCAAGCCTATTTGCGTGCGCCTGAATCGCTCAATGTATTAGTCGCGTTGAACCGTTTTTATTATTACCAGCATCGTTTGACTGAAGCATTAATGATTTCAGAAAAAGCCTTGAATTTGATTCGCCAAAATATCGATTTTCCAAACGATTGGCAACAATTAGAACGCTCGCATATTAGTAACGCGCCAAAAGAATCATTAACGCGCATTCGCTTATATTTATTCACGTTGAAATCGATTGGTTTTTTAAATATGCGCTTAGAAAATTTGCAATTAAGCCGCGATATTTTTGAAAAGTTAATTTCGCTCGACGACAAAGACCGAATTGGCGCAAAAGGGTTATTAGATGTTTTGGAATTACGAGTTAGTTAGGCAATGGTCGTTGTGAAACAAAAAATACTTTTTTCAATTTGCTTTTCTTTTTTTCGGATTATAGCTTTTGTTTCGCTCGTACTTTATTT
>JBAXMT010000315.1:0-2788 GCA_037134135.1 Methylococcaceae bacterium
AGCGCAAAAGACGCGATGATTGCCGCCGAAACGTTGCGTTTCCCCGTGGTTTTAAAAATAAATATGCCTGAATTTAGTCACAAATCCGACATCGGCGGCGTGCGTTTGAATATCGGTAGCGTCGAAGACATTGCGCGAAATTTCACAGAAATGGAACATGCGATTAAAAGCAAATATCCTGAAATCAAAGAAGTCGGCATGACGGTTGAAGGTATGTTTAAATCCGACAGCGGACGCGAATTGATGATTGGTGTGGTGCGTGATCCCGTTTTTGGTCCTGCGATTAGCTTCGGTTTGGGCGGCACGATGGTTGAAGTTTTGAAAGACAACGCCGTTGCTTTGCCACCGCTCAATGCTTACATGGTTGAGCAAATGATTGGCAAAACCAAAGCAGCAAAATATCTCAAAGCCTTCCGCAATATGCCCGCCGCGAATCAACAAGCGTTAGTTGATGTGTTGTTGAACATTTCCGAAATGGTCAGCGAATTGCCTGAAATTTTAGAACTCGACATCAATCCGTTAATTGTTGATGCACATGGCGCGATTGCCGTTGATGCGCGGATTAAAGCGGAAACATCGCACCAATTAAGTCGTTACTCGCACATGGCGATTCACCCTTATCCGCATGAATTGACGCAACGTTATTTAACGGCGAACGGCACAAATGTGACGATTCGTCCGATTCGTCCTGAAGATGCGAAAATGGAAAAAGATTTTGTGGCGCGTTTGTCAGAAAAAACAAAATACTTTCGTTATCACCAAGCATTGCAAGAACTCACACCAGAAATGTTGGTGCGCTTCACGCAAATTGATTACGATCGCGAAATGGCATTTGTTGCTGTTACTGACGATTCAACAATGCCAGATGAATTAGGCGTTGGACGTTATTCGGTCAATCCTGACGGGCATTCAGTCGAATTTGCGATTGTGGTAGCTGATGATTGCCAACGTTTAGGAATTGGTTCAAAACTCATGAAAACGCTGATGGAAACTGCGAAAGCTAAAGGTATGCTGTCGTTTGAAGCAGAAGTTTTAAAAGATAACGAACCCACGCTCGAAATGTTGAAAAAACTCGGTTTCAGTGTCGAATTGATTGCTGGCAAAGATGATGTAGTGCGGGCGATTAAAGATTTGCGCCAGTAGTTTTTTGGCAATGTGTAGCGTTTCTGATTGTCAAATAACGCCGTTTCGTTTAACGATAACGGATAAAACAGTTAAAATATCTCGTCAAAAATTTATTTTACTTAAACATAGGAAACAAGATGAAACGCTACACAGGCTTAATCGAAAATTACCGTTCACGCTTACCCGTTAGTGAAACGACGCGCATTATCAGTTTAGGCGAAGGCAACACGCCGTTAATCGAACTTCAAAACATTCCGCGTTTAATCGGGAAAGACGTAAAAATCTACGTCAAATTTGAAGGTTTGAATCCAACAGGTTCATTCAAAGATCGCGGCATGACAATGGCAGTCACCAAAGCGGTTGAAGCGGGAAGCCAAGCAATTATTTGTGCATCAACAGGAAACACATCTGCTGCCGCCGCTGCTTATGCAGTTCGTGCGGGAATTCAAGCATTCGTGTTAATTCCAGAAGGTAAAATTGCACTCGGAAAATTAGCGCAAACGTTAATGTATGGCGCGAAAATCATTCAAATCAACGGCAACTTTGACCGTGGCATGGCGTTAGTAAAAGAAGTTGCCGACCACGCACCCGTTACGATTGTAAATTCCATCAATCCATTCCGTATCGAAGGACAAAAAACCGCTGCGTTTGAAATTGTTGATGAACTAGGTTTTGCGCCTGATTATCACTGTTTACCAGTCGGTAACGCAGGAAATATCACCGCATATTGGAAAGGTTACAAAGAATACTTTACCGACAGAGTTTGCCGAAATACACCAGTGATGTGTGGTTATCAAGCCGCTGGTGCTGCTCCATTTGTTGAAGGTGCAATGGTTGATAATCCTGAAACAATTGCCACGGCAATTCGCATTGGACATCCACAATCATGGGATTTGGCGTGGAATGTTCAAAAAGAATCGAATGGTTGGTTTGATAAATTCAGCGATGAGAAAATTTTAGCGGCGCAAAAAATGCTGTCGCAATTTGAAGGCATTTTCTGTGAACCCGCGTCAGCGACTTCATTGGCTGGTGCGTTGCACGATATTAGTACGGGTAAAATCCCAGATGGAAGCACAATTGTTTGTACATTGACAGGTAATGGAATTAAAGATCCTGAAATTGCGATGATGCAATGTGCTGAAGCGAAACCTGTGACAATTGACGCGAGTTTAGACGCAGTAAAAAAAGCAATTTTAGACAATTTGTAATCGTTTTATCGCAGAATGTTTAACACGGACATTCTGCGAGTCTTTTTGGTAACGGGTATTGATCTAAAAAATGCAATACAACTAAAAACCAGTTTGCAAACCTAAATAAACGGCGGCACCATTCACAGCAAAATCACCGATTTCTATCGTGCGATTATTAGCAATGTTTTCGCCGCGTAAATACAAATCAGTTTTGGGTGTGAGGTGATATTTCAATAACGCATTGATATGCGGCGCGGCATTAGCTCTCCTTTTGTTCCCCGCATCAAGCCAATAAGCATCATGGAATGTTAAATCAACGCGCAATTTCAATGGTTGAAGCAGTTGCAATTCATTCCAAAACACGCCTTGATGCTCAGGCAAATTCGGTATAAACAAACCCTTGTCAGCATTTTTCGCAGACATATAACCGTAATTTAGTCCGCTTTTCCAAAAATCAGACCAACGATGTTGTG
>JBAXMT010000316.1:0-2775 GCA_037134135.1 Methylococcaceae bacterium
TTTCATGCGTTTGAATGGACATTGCCCTTATCGTTTGCGGATGGACAACCTCATCAAATCAACGTTTTTGATAAACAAGGAAATGTACTGGCAGGTTCACCGCTACAAGTTTTCGTTCCTGAGCGTGGTATCGCGCATTGGGTAAATCAGTTTGAAATTTCAAATAACGATAAATGGCTTTTGGATTCACTCGTCGGTCGTTATCAGCGTTATGTACCACTTTCATTGGGTTTTGACGCATATCAAGAATGGTTTATCCGTTTTGGACAATCGCCCGAATTACCGTTACTGAATCAAAAAATACTGATTGTGATTGTGATTGATGGTACAGGTGATTTAGATGCCACGTTGAAAAGTCTGTATCGACAAAATCACATCAATTGGATTGCGTTAGTTCGTGGACGAATGACGGATTTACTTTATCACGATGATGTGCGGGTGCAATCTGTCGCCGAATCACAATGGCGTAAGGTATTGCAACAGCAATTCATAAACTGCGACATTATCAGTGTCATCATAGCAGGTGATTATTTAGCTGATAATGCGTTAACCACAGGGATTCATGCGTTTGTAGAGGCGGCAGTGCAAATCGTTTATAGCGATACGGATATGCCTGATTCACAGAATGGACGCATGCCTTGGTTTAAGCCCGATTTCGACATTGATTTGTTTTTGCATACCAACGCATTGCAAGATTTATTCATGACGCGCACAACGTTTTTGCAGGACTTTAACGTTGACGAATTAAGTGATACGAGCGGTTGGTTTGCCAGTTTAATGACTATTCTGGGTGAGCCAAATCGTGAAACAGTTAAGCATTTGCCTTGGGTTTTATCTCATCGTGCGGAAGCAAAAACAATCAAAGCCCAATCTACACACGCGGTTAAATGGTTAGCGAAACACAGTTCGCAGGTGCAGTTATATCAAAATCAAACGGATTACACTGTAACGCGAATGGTTTGGGGAATGCCTGAAATACAGCCGTCTGTAACACTGATTATCCCGACTCGTGACCGTTGCGAATTATTGCGGCAGTGTATCACTTCGCTCAAAACAACCAATTATTCAAATTTTGATTACATTGTTGTTGATAATGATTCGATAGAAAACGAAACGTTGGCATACTTTGATGAATTAAAATCCGAAGGGGTACAGATAGTAAAGCATTCGGGAGCTTTTAATTTTTCAGCGATGAATAATCGCGCTGTTGAATTGGCATCGAATGAATTGATTGCCTTGATTAACAACGATATTGTTGTTTTAAATCCAAATTGGTTAGATGAAATGGTGCGTGAATTATTGCGTCCGAATGTCGGTGTGGTTGGCGCAAAATTGCTTTGGGAAAATGATTTCGTTCAGCACGCAGGTGTTTTATTGGGACAGCACGGATTAGCAGGGCATATTGGTAACGATTGGCATACGAATGACGCGGGTTATTTTGGGTTGAATCAGCGTGTACGGGGTGTCAGTGCGGTAACAGCAGCTTGTTTGTTGTGCAGAAAAGAAGATTATTTAGCCGTTGGTGGTTTAAATGAAAACGACCTACCTGTTAATTTTAATGATGTTGATTTTTGCCTGCGTCTTGGTGCAACAGGCAAGCGTATTTTATGGACTCCGCACGTCTATTTACGCCATTTAGAATCAGCTAGTCGCGGCAAAGATTTATTGCCTGAACAACAAGCGCGTTTTGAACGTGAAAAAAGTTATATGCGTAAAAATTGGACGGCTTTGTTTACGCATGACCCTTTTTACAACTACAATTTGAACCTCGACCGTTACAGTCATGCAGGTTTAGCCATTCCACCCAGACATCCAGTGAGACCGTGAACTTGTGAAAATACTTTTTATCCATCAAAACTTTCCCGCGCAATTTTCTCAATTAGCGCAGCATTTAATCACGCAATCAGGGAGTGAATTATTGGCATTGATGCAACCACCTGGTCGCTCTTTTGAAGGTGTAGGCGTTGTGCCTTATCGTTTTCAACATGGTACGCAACCCGACATTCATCCGTTATTGAGCGAAATGGAAGCTAAAGTATTACGAGGCGAAGCTGTTGCCGATGCTGCTCAACGATTGAAATCAAAAGGTTGGCTGCCAGATGTGATTGTCGGACATCCAGGTTGGGGTGAATTATTATTTATTCGGGATATTTTTCCTGATGCCAAACTCGTTGTGTATTGCGAATACTATTACCGTGCGACGGGACAAGATTTTAATTTCGATCCTGAATTTAACGATGATTCGCAAGAAACAGTACAGCGCATGAAATTGAAAAATACCGTCATGCTAAATGCGTTAGCCGAAGCGGATGCCGCGTATTCACCCACAGAATGGCAACGACAAACGTATCCCGAGCATTTGCGTCATCGGATTGACGTTATTCACGATGGGATTGATACCGATTATTTCAAACCGAATGCGGATGCGGTTTTTCAGATTGCCAACAAAAATGTCACGTTGCGCGCAGGCGATGAAGTGATTACTTATGCGGCGCGTTCATTAGAACCTGTGCGGGGTTTTCATCAATTTATGCGTTCATTGCCTGCGGTATTAAAAAAACGTCCCAATGCTCATGTTGTGATTATGGGAGCTGCTCAAGCCTCTTATGGTTCAGAGCCGAATGATTTCACGAGTTGGCAGGATAAAATGTTGTCTGAAGTGGGGGCTAAATTAGATCCGCAACGTGTTCATTTCACAGGTTTCTTACCTAAAGCCGAGTATCTGACTGCATTGCAATTGTCAAAGGTTCACGTTTATTTAACCTATCCATTTTT
>JBAXMT010000317.1:0-2766 GCA_037134135.1 Methylococcaceae bacterium
GCATAAAAGTTGGTGAATAACGCGCCTTCTTTGAACCATTCGTCCATAAATGGCGTGATTTTTTGGGTGTTGCCAAATTTAGTCAAATAATCTGCGCTCAAACTTTCAACCGTAATCAAAATAACGTTCAAGCGTTTTTCTGCGCCCAGCCCTTTGATTTCACGTTTGATGTTGTACAAACCGTCGCCATTTGCACCCAATTCAGTTTTAATTTTTGCTGACAATTGCGCGTCATCGCCTAAACGATAGAACTGGTGATAATCCAATTCGTTCGTGCGAAACGCTGAAAAGAATTGATACGCGCCATTTGCCGCGACTTCGTTTAAATAGGTGTTTTGTGAAAATTGATACGTTGTGCGACCAATGGCGAAGTAACTTATTACGGGTAATAAAAATAAAAATCCCGCAATTTTTGCTCGCCGTTTGAAACTTTCGGTTGCATAAAATGTGACAGCTAACGTACTTTTCACCAGCCAAAAACAGCCAATCGAAATAATTAAAATACCTGTTAATAATTTGCCAAGCGGATAGGATTCAATAATGTTTTGAACGACTTCATGTGTGTAAATTAAATAATCAACCGCAATGAAATTAAATCGCACGCCGAATTCGTCCCAAAATGTCCATTCAGAAAGAATCAGAAAAAATAGTCCGTACAAGTTCAACAGAAAACCTGAAAACACAAACCATTTGTGCGGTTTGCTTTGATACCAACGATTCGGAATAACTAATAAATACAGCGTGAATGGAATCAATAAATAACTATAAAACGCCAAATCGTGAATCGCGCCCAAAATAAACGCGAAAGCAATTTGATAAAATGGCGTATCAATATCCGCCCATTGTTTAGTAAGTAACGCGATACGCAGCAGCGCAAACGTGACTAAATTGATGAGTAAAAATAGTCCTAAAATGCTAAAACGCGACTTTGAAAATAATGCTAACCGCATGATTTAAATATCCATAAACAGCATTGGAATGCCGTAAGTCAAAATGAAATAACTGAATGCGAGCGTTAAACTTTTACTGACGTTGTAAGCAAAAAAACGGCGCAGAATGTAAGCAACAATCGCCAAATACCAACTTACTAAAAATACCGCTAGCGCAACGCCAACATATTCGTGGTATTCGTAGTGCATCTTAATCAGTACAACATCTAAAATTTCGCACAAAATAGCTAACGTCATAATGAAGTTTTCACACACAAAAATTGCTGTAAAAACACGTTGAAACAACAAGATATTTTTTTCAGCAAAAAATAGAAATGTGGCAACTGACGAAAACGCCATAATCGCTCGTAATGAAACTTCCAATGTTCCATCAGCGGGATCAGCAATTAAACCTTCAACAATAATTCCTGAAATGAAATAGAAAATAATGACGCTACGCGAAAAAGCACGGCTCGGCATTAAATCGGTTGGATTGCTTTTGAACCAACAAAGTTTGAGATAAGAAAACAGTAATGACATGACGTTATTTAGCAGATTGTAAAAGTGTGATTAAGCGGGTGGCGATAACTTCGCTCATTTGCGTCAAAAATAAATGTCCCATACTTGCGTGAAATCGACTTTCATCACGACTTCCGATAGCAAGCAAACCTTCTAATTCGGTGAATAATAACGGCACAATTGCACACGATTTCACTTCGTTCGCTTGAAAACCAAACAACATTCTGGCTTGTGTCAAAGTGGGTTTGCCACAACTGGGTTTACCAGTTCTTAATTCTTCGGCAAATGGTTTTAATTCATTGCTATCTGATGCAACAAAAAGTCCATTCAAATCAGAATTTGGCAGATCTTGAATCAAACGAATTGCCACAAAATCGGTCAAAAAATACTCCGACAACACAATGTTTAAATTTGTCACAACCTCTTCCAACGTTGTTGCGTCAAGCAGAGCCAAATTTAGTTTGTGCATTCGTGTAACAACGGCATCATTTCCCCGCGCGATTTCGATCAATTCAATCAACTGATTTTCCATTTCCTGTGAACGCGAACGAAATAATTCCAGCTGTTTTGAAATCAACGAAACTGCGACACCGCTAGGATGTGGAATGGTTAAATGTTCAAGTAAATGAACGTGTTCGATAAAAAAATCGGAATGCGATTTTAAATAATCGGCGACTTGCGTGGCGTTGATTTCCAATGTTTTTTCGGGTTTCGTTTTAACGATTTTTGGCTTAACAACTTTTTCGACAGGCTCTTTAATTTCTTTTGGCTTTAAAACACGCGGTTTGCGCGGTTTTTTTTCAGTCGTTTCTATTTTTTCATTCATAAGGCAATAAATCCTTCAAACACAGACATGGCTGCACCCGTCATAAAAACAGGTTCGCCGCGTCCCGCCCAACTTATATTCAGTTCACCACCAGGCAATTCGACTCGCACAGTGTTGTTTAATAAATGTTGTTCAATGCCAATCACCACCGCTGCACACGCGCCACTTCCACAGGCTTGGGTTTCTCCCGCGCCGCGCTCAAATACACGCAATTTAATCGCATTTTTATCGACAACTTGCATAAAACCAATGTTGGCGCGTTCGGGAAAAATTTTGTGACTTTCGAGAGACGCGCCAATCGTTTCAACGGGTGCTGTTTTAATGTCATTCACTTGCAAAACCGCGTGCGGATTACCCATTGATACCGCGCCAAACGCTTTTTCAACGCCATTCACATTGACTGTATAAAAACGTGCTTCTTGCTCCGTAACCATTGGAATTTCAACAGGCAAATGTCTTGGAATTCCCATGTTGACGGTAATTAAATCATCG
>JBAXMT010000318.1:0-2762 GCA_037134135.1 Methylococcaceae bacterium
TTGAATTCGTACCACAACCAGGCGCGTCTTCTTTAGAAAGTACAACTGGACATTCACCCCCTTCGGCATCACGATAAAGCTGAATCAATCCGCGATGTGTACCACCCCAAGGCGGATTTTGAGACGCTAAAATGTCCCAAACTTCATCGGTTGTTAAATCGACAATCGGACGATAAACAAATGCACCTGTTAACGTATTGTGCGGTGTTAGATTGCTATCAACGATGTTTTGACGTTTTTCAATGTTAGTGCGACGGGATTGGCTTTCATCTAAACGCACGCCAAGCAAAATAATTGCCGCGCCAGATTGGGAAACTGAATTGAGAATATAGCGTGTACTTGGCTGAATTTTTAAACGGTCGGTACACCAACGCATAGTTTGGTTGGGCGTTGGATAGCCACGCCCAATTAAATTAACCCAAAAAGATTGTTCAAGGTCAGGTTGTGTCGTGACAACTTTAACGGGAAGTCTTAAATTATTTGCGCCTTGTTCCATCACAGACTGAGTTGCTAGTAAGTGCGCGACAACTAATGGACTTTCAACTAACGTGTCATTTGAGACAATATGAACGTTACGAGTTCTTCTTGATGGTGAAATAGAAAGTAGCGCATCAAAAACAGCATGGGCAACTAAAGTGCTATCTTTGCCACCTGAAAAACCAACTATCCAAGGATAATTTTGCTCTTCAGACTGATATTCTGCGCGAATGGATTCGACAATATCAGTGTACTTTTCAAGGGCATCGTTATCCATTGTACAACTCAAATAACGCGGCGGTGCTGTGGAGTGTTTTCATAGAATTTTTTATGACGGTGATTAAAGAGGTAATAAAGAAATGAGTGGAAAATAAGAGTGGGTCAATGTTCAGAAATGTGCATTTCACCATTGCGTTGTTCGATATTAAATTTCTGCAAAATGGTCATGCCGAGTAATGGCGTTTCTAAATTCGGATGGATATAAACTTCGACGTTGTTAAATTCAAACGGGCTTAATGTTAGTTTTGGCACAGTCGTCACACACGCCTGAACTTTGCCGTTCGCGGTGTTCATCGTGACAAATTGATTGGTACAAATAATGTGCGCCTGATTCGCAAATAATTGAGGAATCGCGATGGTGGACGCGCCCGTATCAATAAGAAATGTTAATTTCGTACGGTTAATTTCTCCCGCAATTAAATAATGTCCATTATTTTGTTTGAGTGTTATTTGTTTTCGAGCGGTAACGGGCATATCAAAAACGGTGGCAGCAATTTGTTTGCTTTCGTCGCAAGGTGAATTTTGATATTTTGCATCACGCCCATTCGTGACGCATTTATAAACCGCTTCAGCATTCGCTACCGCGCTAAAAACGCTCATCATCACCATAAATAACGGCGTTTTTATTTTCATGTTTATTTGCTTAAATCAGCTTTGATTGCATCGAATAAAATGGTTAGCACTTTATTGTCGGTGCCGTCGGTGAGCGGTTTTAATTCAGCATTTAACAGCGTGACAGCGGTTTTTTCATTCGTTTCATGGAATTGCAAAACATAGCTTTTTTCATTTTCAGCAAATGGATTAAATGCAGAAACGGTCGTATCCCAAAGCGATTTTTCGGGTTCCGTTTTGGGTTTTGAATCGGCAACTTGAATGTCAATTTGTCCGCTTGTTTCATTACGATTGGTGATTTCGATGCCGCTACGACTTAATGCTTTCCCGACAATTCGCCATGCTCGGACCGCTGGCACATTCAAATTCAATGTTGGCGCGTTTTCGTGTGTCAAACTGACTTGAATTTCGTTGCGTGATAATTCGGTTTCGGTATCCGTCAACACTGGACGATTTACCATTGGTGCTGGTTTTTCAATTTTTTCAATGGCTGGCGCAATCATTTTCGCGGCTGATTTTTTAGGCGTGTCAGGTTCAACCGCTTTTGCCATAATGGGTTCGGCGGTTGTTGCGCGTGCTGGTACAGACGGTTTTTGAACTAAATCAGCGGGAATGACCAGCGGTGGCAATTCGGTTGTGAATTGGTAGTCTTTTTCTTTGTCGGGAAACCAACTTTGAATCGTGCTGCAGCCGCTCACGCTTAGACCGCAAGCAATCAAAAAACTAACTCGTAACGACGTTTTCATTTTAAATGACACCGGCTTGCCGCATAGTGGCGCGGACGGTTTCAAAACAGTCTTCGCTCAACCACGTCAACGGCAAACGAATTCCCTCTTTCATCAAACCCATTTCTGCTACCGCCCATTTCACTGGAATGGGATTCGATTGAACGAATAAACTGCTGTGTAATCCGGTTAATTTCAAATCAATTTCTGCGGCGGTTTCAGCGTCTCCCGCCATTGCAGCGGTAATCATTTCGTGAACCAAACGTGGCGCGACGTTACCCGTCACAGTAATGGTTCCGTTGCCGCCCAATAAACAAAATTCGCGGCTGCTCGCATCATCGCCGGTGTAAATAGCAAAATCGGCGGAGGTTAAATCACGAATTTTTTGCACTCGGCTTAAATCGCCCGTTGCCTCTTTTACGCCAACAATGTTCGAGATTTTTGCTAAACGTCCAATTGTTTCAGGCAACATATCGCACGCGGTTCGACCAGGTACGTTGTACAAAATTTGCGGAATATCAACCGATTCGGCAATGGCTTTGTGATGTAAATATAAACCTTCTTGCGTGGGTTTATTGTAATAAGGTGTGACGATTAAACAGGCATCCGCGCCTGCTTCTTTCGCTTTGCGAGTTAAGTTAATGGCTTCGGAAGTGGAATTTGAACCGG
>JBAXMT010000319.1:0-2761 GCA_037134135.1 Methylococcaceae bacterium
TTGAATTCGTACCACAACCAGGCGCGTCTTCTTTAGAAAGTACAACTGGACATTCGCCCCCTTCGGCATCACGGTAAAGCTGAATCAATCCACGATGTGTACCACCCCAAGGCGGATTTTGTGACGCTAAAATTTCCCAAACTTCATCCGTTGTTAAATCGACAATTGGGCGATACACAAATGCACCTGTTAACGTGTTGTGCGGCGTAAGATTGCTATCAACGATGTTTTGACGTTTTTCAATGTTAGCACGACGAGATTGGCTTTCGTCTAAGCGTACACCAAGCAAAATAATTGCCGCGCCACATTGTGAAACTGAATTGACAATATAGCGTGTACTTGGCTGAATTTTTAAACGGTCGGTACACCAGCGCATAGTTTGGTTGGGTGTTGGGTAGCCACGCCCAATTAAATTAACCCAAAAAGATTGTTCAAGGTCAGGTTGTGTCGTGACAACTTTAACGGGAAGTCTTAAATTATTTGCGCCTTGTTCCATCACAGACTGAGTTGCTAGTAAGTGCGCGACAACTAATGGACTTTCAACTAACGTGTCATTTGAGACAATATGAACGTTACGAGTTCTTCTTGATGGTGAAATAGAAAGTAGCGCATCAAAAACAGCATGGGCAACTAAAGTGCTATCTTTGCCACCTGAAAAACCAACTATCCAAGGATAATTTTGCTCTTCAGACTGATATTCTGCGCGAATGGATTCGACAATATCAGTGTACTTTTCAAGGGCATCGTTATCCATTGTACAACTCAAATAACGCGGCGGTGCTGTGGAGTGTTTTCATAGAATTTTTTATGAAGGTGATTAAAGAGGTAATAAAGAAATGAGTGGAAAGTAAGTGTTTGTCAACGTTCAGAAATGTGCATTTCACCGTTGCGTTGTTCGATATTAAATTTTTGCAAAATCGTCATGCCGAGTAACGGCGTTTCTAAATTCGGATGGATATAAACTTCGACGTTGTTAAATTCAAACTGGCTTAATGTTAGTTTTGGCACCGTCGTCACACACGCCTGAACTTTACCGTTCGCGGTGTTCATGGTGACAAATTGATTGGTACAAATAATGTGCGCCTGATTGGCAAATAATTGAGGAATCGCGATGGTGGACGCACCCGTATCAATGAGAAATGTTAATTTCGTGCGGTTAATTTCCCCCGCAATTAAATAATGACCATTATTTTGTTTGAGCGTTATTTGTTTTCGAGTGGTCACGGGCATGTCAAAAACGGTGGCGGCAATTTGTTTGCTTTCGTCGCACGGTGAATTTTGATATTTTGCATCACGCCCATTCGTGACGCATTTATAAACCGCTTCAGCATTCGCTACCACGCTAAAAACGCTAATCATCACCATAAATAACGGCGTTTTTATTTTCATGCTTATTTGCTTAAATCGGCTTTGATTGCATCGAATAAAATCGTCAGCACTTTATTATCGGTGCCGTCGGTGAGTGGTTTTAATTCGGCATTTAACAGCGTGACAGCGGTTTTTGCATTCGCTTCGTGGAATTGTAAAACGGCACTTGTTTCATCACTTACAAAACCATCGAAAATAGAAAGTGTGTCCGTTAAAAATGATTTTTCAGATTCTGTTTTTGGTTTTGAATTCGGAATTTGAATGTAAATTTGTCCGCTTTCTTGATTGCGATTTGTAATTTCGATGCCGCTACGACTTAATGCTTTGCCGACAATTCGCCAAGCTCGCACCGCTGGCACATTTAAATTCAACGTTGGCGCGTTTTCATGTGTCAAACTGATTTGAATTTCGTTGCGTGACAATTCTGTTTCCGCGTCGGCCAATGCAGGACGATTCACCGCTTTTTGTTCGGGCGTAGGTTCAATGGCGGGTGAAACATTTTTCGCTGTCGATTTTTGAGGTGTTGCCGATTCAACCGATTTTGCAATAATTGTTTCAACTGGTGTGGTCGCGCGAGTTGGTGCAGACGGTTTTTGCGCTAAATCCGACGGAATAATCAGCGGCGGCAATTCGGTGGTGAATTGGTAGTCTTTTTCTTTGTCTGGAAACCAACTTTGAATCGTGCTGCAGCCGCTTACGCTTAAACCGCAAGCAATCAAAAAACTAGCTCGTAATGACGATTTCATTTAAATTACACCCGCTTGACGCATTGTGGCGCGGACGATTTCAAAACAGTCTTCGCTCAACCACGTTAACGGCAAACGAATTCCTTCTTTCATCAAACCCATTTCCGTCAATGCCCATTTCACCGGAATGGGATTCGATTGAATGAATAAATCACGGTGTAATCCCGTTAATTTCAAATCAATTTCTGCGGCTTTTTCAGCATCGCCAGCCATTGCCGCAGCAATCATTTCGTGAACCAAACGTGGTGCGACATTTCCTGTTACGGTAATGGTTCCGTTGCCGCCCAATAAACAAAATTCGCGGCTGCTCGAATCATCGCCCGTGTAAATGGCAAAATCGGCGGAGGTTAAATCCCGAATTTTTTGCACTCGAGTTAAATCGCCCGTTGCTTCTTTTACACCGACAATGTTTGATATTTTTGCTAAACGTCCAATTGTTTCAGGCAACATATCGCACGCGGTTCGACCTGGAACGTTGTATAAAATTTGCGGAATATCGACCGCGTCGGCAATGGCTTTGTGGTGTAAATATAAACCTTCTTGCGTGGGTTTATTGTAATAAGGCGTAACGATTAAACAGGCATCTGCGCCCGCTTCTTTCGCTTTGCGAGTTAAGTTAATGGCTTCGGAAGTGGAATTTGAACCGG